>NZ_JBPMGE010000085.1:0-27316 GCF_054014795.1 Candidatus Pyrohabitans sp.
GCCGCCGCCGAAAGGCCCAGCACAAGCTTCAGGGGCGCCCTCGCAGCGTCGATGAAGCTCCCCTCGGCTGCGAAGCCCTCGCCCACCCAGGGGGATGCCTCAGCTATAACGCATGCAACAGCCTCCGGGAGGTGTCCGCTTTCCGGAAATCTCCCCTCCGCGAGAGCCCCGAAGAGTGCCAGGAGTTCGGCCCGCCCTTTCCCCTCCCTCAGCAGTGCCCTGCGCCTCTTCCCGGCTATCTTCCTGTGTTTACTGCTCCAGTAGTAGTCCCTCAGAAAGTCCAGGGCGGGGCCCTCGGCGTATATGCGGCGTCTCAGCTCAAAGGCGAAGTGGTGCCTCACCTCGTGCTCCAGGGTGGAGATGTCGCCGCGCGGGACGAGGATTGCAGGCGATTCGCCGGAGAGGAGGCCCGCATCGTAGGCGCCCAGGGCGGGTGCTTCAGGGCTGCGCAGCGCAATGGGCCAGAGGAGGAAGTCCCTGAGCAAAAACCTCAGAAGCTCTGCCAGACGGGAGGTTTCCAGGGTGTAGACAGCGGGCGTCCTGATGGGGAAGCCCACCCCGTACCTCCGCCTTAGGTCGGAGATAATATCTCCGGCGATTTCCGTCGCCCTTTGGTCGGGCTGCGTCTTTGGCAGCATTATCCCAGGTTTTTTGTTAACCACCATCAAAACCCTTATTATCCGCCCGGGTTATATGCTAAAGAATGAGCCTCCTCAGGTCCAGCCTCACCCTCACCCTGAGCAACCTCGCAGTGCGCTTCGGCAGCTATGTGTACCGCATACTGATGGGCAGGCTGCTATCGCCTTATGAGTTCGGCCTCCTGAACCTCGCCCTGCCCCTGCAGTTCTTTGTTGTGGTGCTCGCCTCCTCCGGGATAGCGCCCAGCCTGGCGAGGTTCATCGCTGAGAGGCAGGCAAAGGGCGACCTGCGCGGGCGGGACGAGATAGCCTCCTCTGCCCTGCTCTACTACACCCTCGCCGGCGTGCTTCTGGGTGCCCTCTTCTTTGCCCTGGCACCCCTCGCCATCGACATATTCGGCGAGCCCTCCCTTGTGACCACGCTGCGCCTCTCGGCCATTGCGCTGCCCTTCGGATTCGCCCTGGCTGCGCTCTCAGGGGTGTTTCAGGGGCTCAGGAGCTTCGGCACCCTCGCCTTTGTGCTCTCGGCGCAGCAGGGGCTCAGGATAAGCTTCGCCCTCCTGCTCGTGGTGCTCTTCTCGGCCACGGCGAACAGCGCAATCCTGGGCTCCACCCTGGGCTTCGTCGCAGCTGTGCTCCTCGCCTGCATGCTGTTCCGCAGGCTGGGAATCTCAACAGCGGCGAGGAGCTTCGGGGCCTTCAGGGGCGTCTTCATCTTCTCAATACCAGTGTCGCTGACCTCTGTGGCTGCCTTTGCCCTCGCCTACGTGGACATCCTCCTGCTGGGCGTCTACCTCCCGCCCCAGGAGGTGGGCATATACAGCGCCGCCTCGCCCACAGCAAGGCTGGGTCTGGCCTTCGCCTCGGCGCTCACCGCTGCGCTCCTGCCCAGGGTTGCGGCCCTGAGTGCAGAGAGCGACGCTGCCGCCATAAGGGCGCAGGTGGCCAGGTCCTACAGGCTGCTCTTCCCTGTGCTGGGCGCCGTCACCGCCGCCGCCCTGCTTTTCGCCGGGCCCATAATAACACTCCTCTTCGGCTCCGCCTATGCAGAGGCTGCTGGGCCTTTCAGGATTCTGGTGCTGGGCAGCCTCTTCTACGGATTCTTCAGCGTAAACTCAGGGATATACCAGGGGCTGGGCAGGCCGGCGCAGCCCATGAAGATTCTGGGCATCGCCGCGGTCATTGATGTCCTCCTCAACCTGCTGCTCATACCCCACTTTGGAATAATGGGTGCCGCCCTCGCATCCTCCCTCAGCCTGGCCTTTGCAGGCGTCGCCTCGGTCGTTGGCATAAAGCTGGAGATGGCCAGGCTGAGGTAGTCAAGCGCCCATGCCCGGGATAACCGCCTCGGGGTTATTCGGGGCTTAAATCCAGCCAGTCGGGCGGTGCCTCTGGAAGGCGGTACTTTATGTAGCCGTAGCCAATTCTGCGGTGCAGCTCATTGCACGCATCGGTGCTCCTGGTGTAGGCCCTCTCAAAGGCTTCCCAGTCTTCGCCCCTCATAGCCTCCTCTATGGGTACGAGGTACTCGGTGTCGAAGTCCTCCAGCTCCTGCTTCCACCGGGGGCGCGTCTTTGCCCCAACGGCGGCGACCTCCCTTATCTCCTTGAGCTGGTATAGGCCGAGCTTCCAGTTGCGCGCCCTGCACGCGTGGTACATTATGGCGTACCTCTCTGTGTACTGGCGCATCACCCTGCTCATGCAGGGCTGCATACCCGCCAGGTCGTCTATATCTATCTCTCCGAATTTTGTCTTTCCGGCAATCTTTTTATCCATTCTAACAGCTCCTAGAGGTAATAGTTTAGGGCGAGGTAGATGCCGTATAGGCAGAAAAGCACAACGCCATTGCCCCTTGTTATCCTCCCCCTGAGCATAAACGCCGAGGTCGCTGCCAGGATGAGCATCATGGCAGGGAAGTGGAAGTACACAACGCTTTGCTCCACCCTCAGGGGGGCGATGAGGGCTATTATACCTGCGTTGAAGAGCACAAAGAAGAGCACAGTGCCCAGGATGTTGCCCATGCTTATCTCGGGCCTGCCCTTCCAGGCGGGCACCACCATCCTGGCCACCTCCTCGAAGCTAACCGCCGCCGCCACGAAGACCATGCCGAGCAGGGTGTCGCTTATTCCAAAGCTCTGGATTATTCCCCTTGCCCCCATCACTAGAAGCTCTGCTCCCGCGATTATTATCACCAGGCCCAGGAACATTAGCACAGGGAAATACCATCCCGGCTTCTTCTCCTTCTCCTCCAGCACCTCCTCGAACTCCTCGTCCTCCTCCAGGAAGGTGCTGTGTCTGGAGTCCCTGACTATGTATCCTATCAGAGGCAGTGAGATGAGCAGCAGCACCAGGCCGTCAATTCTGGAGAGGGTGCCGTCCAGCATCAGGGCCAGCATGGGCAGGGGTGAGAGGAGGGTCAGGTAGATGTACCTTCTGGGAATCCTCACCTCCAGGGGTACGAGGAAGGCGGTTATGCCAACCGCGGCGCCCAGGAGGAATATGCCTGAGCCTATTATTGTGCCCAGGGATATGCCGGGAAGCTCCTTAAGGCCGGCGGCGATGCCCGTGGCCAGGTTCTCTGCGTCGAAGCCGCCGAAGATCACGCCCAGGGCGAAGGTGGAGACCCCTATGACAAGGGCCGAGCCTATCATGCCCTCCACGAAGCGCTCAGTCCCCCAAACTACGAGGGCTATCCCAATTATGAAGATTATTATCTCAATCATTCCAGAACCTCCTCCACGAGTTCGCGGATTTTTCCCCTGGCCTCAGCGAGCATCCGCCTTCCCTGCCCTGTGATGTGGTAGTACCTCCTCACCTTCCCCCTCTCCACCCTCTCCTCGCTCCTGAGGTAGCCCTTCTCCTCCAGCTGGTGGAGGGTGGGATAGAGGGTGCCGGGGCTTATGGCGTAGCCGTGCCTCCTCAGCTCCTCCATCATCTCAACGCCGCAGATCTCGCCCCTGCTGGCGTGGTAGAGGATGTGTATCTTTATGAAGCCGAGGAAGAATTCTCTGAGCATTGGTATCGTATAACGATATCGTATTGCGATATATAAACCTTGCTGGGAAATTGGTAGAGATTTGGGAAAAAGGAGATAAGGCGGGTGGACAAGAGCCCGTCAATGAGCAGAATCCCGGTCAACAGCAGGTACCTGCCCCTCCTTTTGGCGGCTATTTTTCTTCTGGGCGGAGCGGGTGGATATGCGGCGTCCAGCTTCTCCGGGGGTGCGTCTTCTGAGGACGGGGTTAAGGTCGCCTACGATGAGATTTACAATGCATTTCAGTGCCCCTGCTGCGGCGAGCCGATAAATGCCGGGTGCTGTGAGCTTGCAACAGAGCGCAAGGCCTATGCGGACGGCTTGATCGACGCCGGCATGGATAAGATGCAGGTGATGTCAAAGTACGTCGCACGCTACGGCATGGAATCCTTCAGGGATGAGGCCGCGAGGGCTGAGTTCAGGGCATACCTGAGCAAAAATGCACCCAAAGATAGACCCCAGATAAGCGCATTTCCGGGCAGCGTCGACCTGGGCAATGTGAGCGTCCGCGGCAGCGTGCTTGAGACGATATTCCACATCAGGAATGAGGGCACAAAGGAGCTGGTCATCACAGGTTTGCCCACCTCCTGCGGATGCACCACAGCCTCGCTTGTGGTCAACGGCGTCGAGGGCCCGAGGTTCGGCATGGACATGGGCGACGGCAGTAACCCAACCGACTGGGAGGCGAGGCTTGCGCCCGGCGAAACAGCAATCCTGCGGGTCTACTATGACCCCACGGTTCACCCGGACCTGCGGGGCTATGTAATCCGTGAGGTTTACATCAGGTCCAACGACCCCATCGACCCGGTGGTAAAGGTGAGGATAAAGCTCAACCAGGTGGACTAGCCAGAGAGCACCCGCAGCGCAGCTTCTGCAAAGCCCAGTGAGATGTTGGTCTCTATGTAGGCCGCCGGGATGAGCAGCAGGAAGGCAAAGCCGAATCTCGCGGCGCTGAAACCCTCTCTGGCAATTGTGTACGCCACCGCGAGGGAGCTGAACTCCAGCACGCCGTGGGGAAGAAGGTAGAGGAGGAAAAACAGGTAGCTTGCGGTGTCCGAGAGGGGCGGCGAGGTTATGCCGATGCTCTCAAAGCCTATGAGCACCATCATGAGCCTGGGCACAGTGGAGTAGGCGAACCTCCTGTCCCTCTCCACCCGGTACGCAAAGGCCGGGAAGAGCACTATTATACCCAGCGCCAGCAGATTTGAGAGGAGGATGCCCACCTCAAGCCCGAGGCCGGCACTCTGGGCCGCTTCCACCTTGGCCACGACAACCCGCGTGGCTGCCTCTGCGATGGGCGCCGCCGCCCTGGGGTGGGAGAGGTAGAGGAGGGTTATCAGCACACTGCCCGCGATGCTTCCCAGGGCGAATAGTGCCAGCCCCTCGAAGAAGCTCCCTCTGTCAGGAAGAATCCGAGGCATACCCGGGAAGGGGAGGTTAGCCCTCCCTGGCCCTGTCCAGCAGAAGCCTCATCTCTGTCCTGGCCACCATCTCCCGAATCGCCTGCACGGCATCGGGATTTGCGGAGATGCTGGAGATGCCGAACTCCACGAGGCGCCTCGCCACTTCCGGATAGCTGCCCGCCTGCCCGCATATGCTGGTCTCTACGCCAGCCTTGCGGCACGCTTTGATGACCATCTTTATCAGCTTCATCACCGCCGGATGCTTCTCTGTGTAGAGCCTTGCCACGCGCTCATTGTTTCTATCCACCGCCAGGGTGTACTGGGTGAGGTCGTTGGTGCCGAAGCTTATGAAGTCTATGCCCTCGCGGATGAAGTCCTCGATTATCAGCGCCGCCGCGGGTATCTCCACCATTATCCCGAACTTCACGTCCCGGTGCGGCTCAAGGCCAACTTCGCGGGCGATCTCCTTGGCTCTGCGGAGCTCCTCGGGGTGCTGCACCAGGGGTATCATAACGCCGATGTTGTTGTAGCCCTCATCCACAAGCTTCTTAATCGCCTTGAACTCAACGCGCAGAAGCTCCGGCTGCTCTATGGCGCGGCGAATGCCCCTCCAACCCAGCATGGGGTTGTGCTCCACGGGCTCGTCTTCGCCGCCCTCCAGACCCCGGAACTCGTCTGTGGGGGCGTCGAGGGTGCGGTACCACACCGGCTTGGGGTAGAAGGGCTGCGCCACCTTGCGCACCCCCTCGGCTATCTTGTCTATGAGCTCCTTCTCCCTGTCCTCGCGGATGAACTTCATGGGATGCTTCCCTATGCCCAGGATGAGGTGCTCCACGCGCAGCAGGCCCACGCCGTCTGCGATGGGTGCAACCCGCGGTGCAACCTCCGGGATGCTGATGTTCACCTTTATCTCTGTGGCGGTTACTATCTTGGGCGCCGCCGCCACGGCAGCCTCCTCGCGCTTCTCCTCCCTGACCTTCGTAAGCCCGCTGTAGACCACTCCCCGCGTACCGTCCACGGTCACCTCCATATCGTCCTGGAGCACCTTTGTCGCCTCGCCAGTGCCCACAACGCAGGGTATGCCCAGCTCCCTCGATACTATCGCGGCATGGCAGTTGCCAACCACCAGAGGCGTAAAGGCGCTGGTGAACACCACATAATTGTGGTCGAGGTCGCTGTCTGCCTCCACTGTTATGTTGTACACATCAATCTCCTTCTCCTCCAGGCACCTGAATCTCACAGATGCAAGCTCTGAGTTCATAAATCTGGCGGCGATTGCCTTCGCCCTCTCATCCTTCAGATAGCTGTGAAGCCTCTCCACATCCACGAAGATGTTGTGCTTTATGTACTTGTTTAACCAGCCCCTGTGGTCTATGCCTTCTATTTCGCCGACAATATCCCTGGCAGCAAACTTCCTTGCGCCTTCCACCCTCTCCTTTGGCTCCGCCTTTATCCTCTTTGTCATGTCCAGGAGCTGGCCTACCAGTGGGGAGTTGGGTATTGTGAGTACCCAGGCGTTTTTCCTGAATCTGACCCCCGGCCTAACGCCAAGTCTGAGGCAGGCTATCACCAGGGTCTTCAGGTCGTCGCCGGAGCCGCATATCTCAATCCATCCCTTCTGTGCATTGTAGTGCCCGTCTCCATCAACATAGCCCGCCAGGAAGTTGAGAATCTCTTCCTCATTGGACAGCAGAATTATCTCTTCACCCCTCTCCTTGAATTTCAGCAGAAACTCCGCCGGCTCCCTGCGGTTGCAGGAAAACTCAGAGGTGCGCTTCCAGGTGTAGCCCCTGTAGGATATGTCCCCGTGGCTGGAGAAGTCTCTGAATTCATATCCATAGTACTTCTTGAACAGCCTGCCAACATGCTCAATCAGCTCTACTCTTGCTCCACAGGCCTTCTGGGAAAATCTTACCCCGATGGGTCTTCCCTCCCTGAAGGCTACTGCCCCGTCGGAGCTCAGCACTCCGGCCAGGTAGAACTGCTCGGCGGCGAGGGTATCGTAGGCTATTGCAAACTCAGGTATCTTCGTGGCTACCAGCAGGCTCTTTTCCCTGTTCACAACCTCCTGCAGCTCAAGCAGCTCCAGCTCACCCCTGCCGTTGAGGGTTATCATCTTGTGGTCGGGAGTTATCCATATGGTATCCCCCCGCTTTGTGTGCTCATAAACCTCAAGCTTGAATGCCAGGCTTTTTCGCTTCATTGAGTTTATCACTCTTCTCCAGCGAAGCTTCAGGCTCTGGCTGTCCAGGGAGAGAACTTCGAGGTTTTCGCCCCTCTTCACCCTCTCGTACATCTCCTCTATGGGCATAAAACCCCGCTGGGTCAGAAGCCTGGCTCCGGCACCGATGCAGGTCATTCCGCCCTCTTCGGTAACTATTGCGGATGCGCGCTTCATCGCAGGCACCATGTCAGGGTTAGTCATCGTAGTTACCAGCACATCGCCATTTTTTATCTTGTCCAGCTCCTTGACGCTGAATATAACCTTGACCTTTCCGGAGCCTATTCCGGGGCTGGCGGCCAGGCCCTTGACAAGCACCTCCTTGGCCTCGCTCACCTCCTCCTCGGCCTCCTTCTCGTAGAGCACAGTTATGGGCCTCGACTGCAGCAGGTATAGCTTCCCGGCCTCATATGCCCACTCTATGTCCTGGGGTGAGCCGAAGTGCTCCTCAACGCGCTTCCCGAGCTCCGCCAGCTGGGCGAGCTCACTCTCGGTGAGCACCTGTGCCCCTGCGCGCTCGGGTTCCACCTTAAGCTTTATGGTCTTGCCTGTTTTCTCATCCCTGGTGAACATTACCTCCTTTACTGCAATCTCCTTGTGCAGAAGCCTGTTTGTGTCCTTGTCGACCACGTAGTGGTCCGGTGTAACAGTGCCCGAGACCACACCCTCGCCCAGCCCCCACGCGGCCTCTATCACAATCTTATCCTTCTCGCCCGTTGCGGGGTGCACAGAGAACATCACCCCCGCCTTCTCGGCGTTGACCATCTTCTGCACAACCACAGCGATGGCAACGCGCTCGTGGTCGAAGCCCTTCTTCTCGCGGTAGAATATCGCCCTGGGGGTGAAGAGTGAGCTCCAGCAGCGACGTACATAGTCTATTATCTCCTCACCCTTAACATTCAGGAAGGTCTCCTGCTGTCCCGCGAAGCTGGCGCCGGGCAGGTCCTCTGCAGTGGCAGAGCTCCTAACCGCCACAAACTCCTCCTCCTTGTTCGCCCTGCGGGAAAGCTCGCGGTAGCTTTCCAGTATCTCCCGGGCGAGGGCCTCAGGCACCCGGGAATTGTTTATGAGTTCGCGTATCTTCTCAGAAGCCTTTGTAAGCTCGTCGTTGCGATCCACGTCGGTTTTGCGCAGAATCTCCATCAACCTCTCCGCAAGACCGCTCTCTTTAAGGAAGTAGGAGTAGGCCTGGGCGGTCACCACAAAGCCGGGCGGAACAGGCAAACCCGCGCGCACCATCTCGCCCAGGTTGGCGCCCTTGCCGCCGGCGATACCCACATCGTCCTTACCCAAATCCTCAAACCATGCTATGTTCATTTCCTTATCCTCCTCAGCGCTTTTTTCTTTGTACGTTGATAACTCTTAACACCCAGTTCAGAAATCAGCTTGAGCTCCTGTGCAGAAAAGCCCAGGCAGAGCCTCAGAAGGCGCGGCGAGAAGTTTGTATCGCTGCGCCCGGCCAGCAGCGAAACCTCTTCCCGCGCTATGAGTTCGCGCACTATCTTTAGGGCGGCGATTACCCGCGAAAATCTGCGCACATAGCTCAGCGAGGGGGTTATGCCCCCGTTTTCTATTCGTGAGATGCTCTCCCTGCGAAGGTCCATGAGTGTGCCGAGCTCCTCCTGGGTCACGCCGGCGCCCTCCCTGAGCTCCTTTAGATACCTCCCCGGCTCCGGAGAGGCGATTATCTTCCCGCCGATTTCCTCCACACGTCTCTCAAATACCTCTTCCAGTTCAACAAGCGTTACTGGCATGTCACATCACACAGCAAAAAGAGAGTTACCCCGGTGCAATATAAACCTTTTGTTACCTATTACGTAACACTCTCCGCAACAAAAAAATTAAAAAAAGAGGGCGAGAGCTTTAGCCATGCCTGCCGGTGACCTCAACCTTGGTCACCGCAAGAGTACCACAGCTCAGGCACATCGCCCAAGTACCTTCTGTCTTCTCAAAGACAGAGTTGCATCTCGAACAGTGGTAATGCTGTCCCATATTACTAACTCCAGGTTCTAAGATGGGGTTTTGGTATATATACTTTTCTCGCTATCTTCCCGTAAGCTCCTTGAGCGCCTTGCGCAGATAGTAGGCATTGCTGGTAAAGCGCTGCCTTGAGAGCTCGCGCCTCAATGCGGCGATAAACCTCTTAACCTCGGCTTCTCCCACCCTGCCGGTGGGCGAGCGCTTCACCCTGTGCGGAAAGAGCTCATCCCAGTAGAAGGTGCTGCCCCCCTCTTCGAAGTAGATTTTAACCCTGCTGGTGGAGCCGCTGCACATGGAGGATATGCAGGCGATTCCCTTCAGCCTCATATAAGAATGCCGGGATGATAACAACAGAGTTAAATATCAGGCAGCCCATAGACTCTCCCCATGGAGCTGGACAGGATCTCAATCGTCCAGAAGAATGAAATCACAGAGCACATCATCTACAAAAGGCTGTCCGAATCGGTAAAAGAGCCCCACAACAGAGACATTTTGCGGCAGATATCCCGGGATGAGCTCAGGCATTATAAGTTCTGGAGAAAATATACCCGCAGGGATGTGAAGCCCGACCGCTTGAAGATATGGAGGTACCTTATAATTTCCAGGATATTTGGAATAACCTTCGGAATAAAGCTGCTCGAAAGGGGGGAGAAACAGGCCCAGCTGATATACGAGGAGATCTCCCGCTCCATGCCAGAGGCAGAGAGTATTGTCAGCGATGAAAATGAGCATGAAAAACAGCTAATAAACCTGATAGACGAGGAGCGGCTGAGGTACATCGGCTCTATGGTTCTCGGCCTCAACGATGCCCTGGTGGAGCTCACCGGCGCCCTGGCGGGGTTTACCTTTGCCCTCCAGAACACGCAGCTCATAGCCGCAACAGGTCTGATCACCGGCATCGCCGCCTCCCTCTCCATGGCCGCCTCGGAATACCTGTCCGTAAAATCTGAGGGAGGCGCCCAGAATCCATTTAAGGCGGCGACTTATACGGGCACAACCTATGTGCTGACGGTCTTATTTCTAATCTTCCCCTATCTGGTATTTGAAAACCTGTACCTCTGCCTGGGCGTAACGATTTTCAATGCGCTCATGGTCATCCTCATCTTCACCTTCTACATCTCCATAGCCAGGGATATCCCCTTCAGGAAGAGATTCTCTGAAATGGCGGTGATCAGCCTGGGAATCGCAGCCCTGAGCTTCAGCATAGGCTTCATTATAAGGGGATTCTTAAATGTGGAGGTGTAGTGCTCATTCAGAAAGCTTTTTTAGACACGCATTAAATAGTAACGCAGGTATTATGAAGATGGGGCGATTCTCAGAAGGGCAGTGGAGGGTGTGGAGGAGTGGCTGAAGAGGCTATGACCCAGAGGCAGGTGAAGGGCATTCTCCTCGCTGGTCTCATCCTCCTGGGCTTCCTGTTCCTGCTCTATGTGCTCAGACCCATCTACTCCGCGCTGCTCATCGCCCTGGTTGTGTTCTACCTCCTGTACCCCATAGAGACGCGGATTGAAGCGCGGTTGAAGCGCCCACGCCTCGCCCTTCTCCTCACAGCCATCTTTGTGCTCCTGCCGGGGTTCATCCTCTTCTTCTACATAATACTCAAGGTTGCTGTGGAGATGCTCTCCCTGCTGAGCACGCCGGAGGCGAGGCAGGCGCTGGCGGCAGCCGGCATAGATGCTCAGGGGTACATTGCAGCACTTCAGCGGGAGCTGGTGAACCTCACAAAGCTCAGGGTGGAGGAGATACCCCGGCTCCTCACAAATGTAAAGGGCTATGAAGCTCTACTTCAGACAATCTTCGGCGGCGTGCTGGGCTTCTTCAAGGCCCTGGGCGGTGCATTCTTCCAGCTCTTCCTGGGGGCATTGATGGCCCTCTACCTGGTGGCAAAGGCCGGGAGCATAAAGAGCTATGCATCCTGCATCGCGGACCAGCGCATAGTTGCCTACTTCAGCTATCTCGATACCCTGCTCAGGCAGATAGTTTACAGCATCTTCCTCACGGCGCTCTTCACGGGATTGCTATCCTACGGCGTATACCTGGCCTTTGGTCTGCCCTTCACGGGTTTGCTGAGCGCCCTCACAGGCGTTCTGACGCTCGTACCCATTGTGGGCGGCTGGCTGGTGTATGCGCCCATGGCAGGCTACCTGTACTTCACCTACGGCGCAACCAAGGCGGCATTCTTCCTGGTCACCTGCGTGGCCCTTCTCAGTGTGCTGCCTGATATGATAATCCGCCCGGCGGTGGCGAGCTTCTCAGGCAGGGTGCCCGTGGTACCCCTCATCATAGGCTTCATCGCAGGTACCGCCACCCTGGGGGCGAAGGGCATACTCCTGGGCCCTGTGATTATATTCGCAGCCATGGGCTTCTTCAGGATATTCGTCCGCGGCGAGGACTAGCGCTTCTTCTTCGCCCAGTACATCTCTGCCTGAAGGGAGTGGTAGCGCAGCATCCCCTCCACGCTTCGCTGGTCTATGGTCTTGTCGTCGAAGGAGACAGCCTCGAGGGAGTAAAGCGCATTCCTGGACTCTCTCCCGACAACGGCACAGCTGCCGTTGTGCAGCCTCACCTTCACCTTACCCGAGGCGCGCTCCTGCGTTGCATCGATGAAGGCATCCAGGGCCAGGCGCAGGGGCTCATTCCACAGGCCGAAGTAGACCAGCTCACTCCACTTCGCCTCCACCTGCGCCTTGAATGCAAGCTCCCGGCGGGTGAGCACCAGCGCCTCAAGCGCCTTGTGGGCTGTGATTAAAAGTGTTGCCCCCGGGCACTCGTAGTTCTCCCTGGCCTTCAATCCCAGGATGCGGTCCTCTATCATGTCTATTCTGCCAACGCCGTGCTCGCCGGCGAGGCGGTTTGCCTCTGTGATGAGCTCCACGGGGGACAGGGCTTCGCCGTTGAGCTTCACGGGCGCGCCCCTGGAGAACTCCACCTCCGCAACCTGGGGCTCATGCCTGCGCAGCTCTGTCCACTCGTAAATCTCCTCGGGCGGTGTAAAGGCGGGGTCTTCGAGGGCGCCGCCCTCAATGCTCCTGCCCCACAGGTTCTCGTCTATGCTGTAGGGCTTGTCCACATCCACGGGTATGGCGATGTTGTGCTTCCTCGCATAGGCTATGCTCTCTTTGCGGGTGAGGTTGAACTCGCGTATGGGCGCGATTATTCTCTTCCCGGGCGCAAGGGTCCTGAAAACCGCCTCAAAACGAAACTGATCATTGCCCTTGCCAGTGGCGCCGTGGGCGAGGGCCTCAGCATCCTCCCGCAGGGCTATCTCCACCACCTTCTCTGCAATAAGGGGCCTGGCTAAAGCGGTGCTCAGCGGGTAGCCCTCGTAGCTCGCATTGGCCTTTATCGCCCTGAAGATGTAATCCCTGACAAACTCCTCCCTGGCGTCGATGGTGTAGTGCTTCACAGCGCCCAGCGAATGAGCCTTCTCCTCGACCTCCCGCAGCTCCTCCTCTGCAAGGCCCACATCCACGGTGACGGTGACAACATCACATCCGTACTTCTCCTGAAGCAGCTTTACACAAACGCTCGTATCAAGACCGCCAGAATATGCAAGAACAGCCTTCATAATCATACCTCCTGCTGAGCAAGTTTTTATATCATGTTCTATTGGGCTTTATCATCTATGGATAAGATGATAACATGAGAGAAGATGAGCACATTTTTTAGGTAACTCTGGAGCGTTACATTAATAAGCTTTTCCCAAGGGCAGCGAGGCTGGGTACTTTCAGGAGGAAGGAGTAGGGCAGTTTTTAGAAGGTGCTCTTTTCTTCAACCCTAATTGATCAAGGAGTTGTTCCCACTTTTGTGAGGATGTTCAGCGCATGCTTTTCTGCCATCTTTCTGGCGTCATCTTGCGATTCGAGAAAGGATACTTTCAAATCAGACTTTCCTTTAAAGCATGCAACTCTGCCTCGAAACATCATTGAAAGTTCTTTGTATATGCTTTTATCTATGAATACCACAGAATTATCTATTTTATATTCCATACTTTCACAGAGGGTGACGAATTCGTCGTATACCCCTATTATTTTGCTTTTTCCTATAGCCTCCTTAAAAAAGAAGAAGAACAAAGCATCGGCCCAATTTCCCATCAACTTCCTGCTCATCTCAAACACCGCTTGCTCTGTTCTCTCGCTGAGTTCAAAGTCCTTCGCCAGCTTGGCAGATTCATACCCTTTACTGATGAGGTGCTCTTTGACATCTTCCAGCCTCCCCAAGGCCATCTTCGGCCTATATGGGCCGAGTATAAGAATCTTTAATCTCGGTTTTTTCTCCAGTAAGTTGTTAGGGCCACAGAGCTCCTCCATCATCCTCCTTCGCATGTTTTGAGTTTTAGACGTCAATATTTATATATAAGTTATACATACCTTAAGACAGGTCAGATAAATCTGACCTGAGAGGTGAAGTTTTATGCCTAGGAGCGCAGAAGGAGAATATGAGGATGCCATCGAGCACTACGCAGGTATTTTTCCTGAGGAGATCAGGGAAGCGACTAAAGCGTTCGATAACAGGGTGCGGCAGGCAATCCTGGGTGCTTTGCTCTGCGAGGGTGAACTCAGCTTTACAGAGCTCAGAAACTTGCTCAGGCTTAAGAACAACAGGATGTGGCCGCATCTAAAGGCGCTCGAAAGGGGAGGTCTCATTGAGAACTTCTTCAGGGATGACTTCAAGGAGAGGAGGTACTCCTTCTACAGAATATCCCCATACGGGCAGAAGTTCGTGAAGTCGCTATTTGAGTCGCTGTCCACCACAGGCGTGCTGGTCGCTCCACTATTACCCACCTACTCCAGGTCGCTCAAAACCGATGCCCCTGTTCTGCTAGGGGAAGGAGGCGTAACGGTGGTGTGGACACCTTCGCGGATAGAGTTTGCTGATTTGAAGACCCACATTACAATTCACCCCGGCCCGCCACTTAGAAAAGTCATTTACGAACCCTCAGAAAGATCTGCAGAGAGGTCGTGAGCATGCTAGTAGAGATTCAGATTAAGAAGCTGGAGATCAGCAGTCGTGATGAAATACCTGACATCAAAGCGATGCGCAATGTCAGGATAGACATCAACCACACCCCGCAACCTCCAGAGCTGTATAGTCCTACATCAATAAGAGGCAGGCACCGGGTCTCCATCGGCTACTATGAGGAAGACAATGGAAGGAGAAGAGAGATTGGAGTCGTGGACTGTAGCGTGGTGACCCTTCTAAGCGATGAGAATAAGGAGCAGATACACAGAGTATACGACATATGGAGTAACAAAGGGTACAATGAGCTGCCTCTGGACGTGAGGGTCTCCATCGAGAACGGTATTTCTATGGGCGTTCTACCTCTCATCGGAGTGGTTGCTGAAAAGGCCAGACTCCCGCCGCCGATTCCACCGCTAGCACTCAGCCCCAGACCAGATCAGAGACTCAGTATATAGGGTTCTAAGAAATCAAAACACGGCGAAGGGAGTTAAAAAGCCCTAAACTTTTATAGTGGTTCCTCTGCAAAATTAAATGCCATGGGATTCTCCATTTCCTGCGATGACACGGCCACAGAGGCGAGGACAGGGAGGCTGCACACAGCACATGGGGCAGTGAAAACCCCCTGCTTTATGCCCGTGGCCACCAAGGCGGGCGTCAAAACCCTGGCGAGCGAAGAGCTCCTGGAGCTGGGGGTGGAGGCGATAATCTCCAATGCGCTGGTGCTGTACCTCAAGCCGGGCGTGGAGGTCATCTCCGCTGCGGGAGGGCTCCACGCCTTCATGAATTTTCCGGGGGCGATATTCACCGATTCAGGGGGCTTTCAGGCTCTACGCCGCGAATTTAAGCCCGAGTTCACAAAGCGTGGCATAGCCTTCCGCTCGCCCTTTGACAACTCGAGGCATGTCTTCACACCCGAGCTGTGCATGGAGGTGCAGGAGGCCCTGGGCAGCGATGTGGCCATGACGCTGGACGACTGCCCGCCCTACGGCGAGGCTGGAGAGCGCTACAGGGCGAGTGTTGAGCGCACAACTCGCTGGGCGCGCGCCTGTCTGAGCGCACATACCCGGGAGGAGCAGCTGCTTTTTGCAATTGCGCAGGGGGGCACCTGCGCAGAGCTCCGCCAGGAGAGCGCCCGGCAGCTTGCACAGCTTGACTTCGACGGCTACGGCATAGGGGGGCTGAGCATAGGAGAGCCCGCAGAGCTCATGCTGAATATGCTGGAGGTGAGCCTCTCAGCGCTGCCGGAGGAGAAGCCCCGTTATCTGATGGGCCTGGGCTCGCCTGTCGAGGTGCTCGAAGCCATAGCGAGGGGTGTGGACATATTCGACTCCGCCTTTCCCACCCGGAATGCGAGGCACAGCGCTGTTTACACCCGCAGGGGCAAGTACAGCATCACCAAGGCAAAGCACCTGCGCAGCTCTGGGCCGCTTGAAGAAGGCTGCACCTGCTTCACATGCCGCAACTACTCCCGCGCCTATGTCAGCCACCTGATGCGGGCGGGCGAGAGCCTGGGAATGCGTCTTACAACACTGCACAACCTCCACTTTATGCAGACCCTGATGGGCGATGCGAGGCGCGCCATAGAGGCGGGGGAGTTCGCAGACTTTCTGGCGGAGTTCAGGCGGGACTTCGGGAGGGCCGGGCGTGGGTGAGAGGAGATGTATTGCAGCCCTCGCAGTGCTAGCGAGCATGGCCGCGGTGCTGGCATACCTCACGCCCGAGGAGGAGTTTCTGGGCGGGAGCTACAGGCTGCTCTACCTGCACCTGCCCCTCCTCTACATCTCCCTGGGCTCCCTCTACCTGGCATTGCTGCTGGGCATCTGCTCCCTGAGGGAGGCAGCCTGCCGGAGAATCTCCCTCAGGGTTGCACTGACCGGCCTCCCCTTCGCCCTTGCGAATCTGGTGGTCATCTACCTCTTTGAACGCGCCACCTGGGGCGCCTTCACAGCCAGCGAGCCCCGCTTCTACTTCCTGGTGCTGAGCTATGCGATGCTCCTGCTCCTGCTGTTCATCCACTGGCTGGGCGAGCGCAGGCTTCTCGGCGTCGCCTCTGCACTTCTCATGGGGGTTAATCTTGCACTCTACCAGCGCATCCGCAGCATGGAGGCGTGGCAGCTCCACCCGGGCGGTGTGGACATGCCCCTGGAGATGCGCCTCCCTGTGTTCTTTGCCCTCGCAGCCCTTCTCTGCCTCTACTACTTAATATTTAAAAGGCTTGAGAGATATAAATCTGGATAAGGCGAGAGCATGTGCTGCGAGGATAAACCCGGGCCAAGGGAGCTCATAGATAAGCTCAGGGAATCTGAGCAGAAGTACAGGGATTTATTTGAGAATGCAAACGATTTAATTCTTGTTTTTAACATGGATGGGGTTATAGAGGAGACAAACCGCGCCGTGGAGCAGCGCGTGGGCCTGAGAAAGGAGGAGATAGTGGGGAGGCAGATGGAGGAGTTTGTCCCTCCCGAGTTTCATCAGAGACTCAGGGAGAGGCTGTCCCATATACTGAAAACAAAGAAGTCGCCGGACAGCTTTCAGGAGTACCCCGTGAAGGATGCGAAGGGTGAGATATTCTGGGTGGAGGCGAGGGGCAGGCCCATCCTCAGGGCAGGAAAGGTGGCGGGTATTCAGGTGATAATGCGGGACATCACCCAGCGCAAGCGTGCCGAGGAGGCGCTGCGCGAGAGCGAGGAGAAGTACCGCTCGCTGGTGGAGAATTCCCACACCGGCATATACATTATTCAGGACGGCATCTTCAAGTTTGTAAACCAGAAGCTGTGCGAGATAACCGGCTACTCCAGGGAAGAGCTCATCGGCATGGATTTTCGCAAGCTGATAGCGCCTGAGAGCAGGCACATAATACCGGGGACGCTTAAAAGGCAGCGCGGCGAGGCGGGGGCAGCGCGCTTTGAATTCAGGGGGGTGCGCAAGAACGGGGAGAAGAGGGATGCACTTGTTTACTCTGTGCCAATAGTGTACAAGGGCAAGCCCGCTGTGCAGGGCAATCTCATAGACATCACCGACATAAAGAGGGCGCAGGAAAAGCTGAAGATACTGGCTAGCATAGTGGAGAACGTCTCGGAGGCGATATGCAGCATCGACCTGGAGGGCAGGATAACCTACTGGAATGCCCATGCCGAGAAGCTTTTCGGCTACTCGGGAAGGGAGATAATAGGCAGGCACATCTCTGTGCTTGTGCCCGAGGACAGGGAGGGGGAGGCGGAGCACTGCATGCAGGTCGCCTCCGAGAAGGGGTACATCTCCGGCTATGAGACCGAGAGGGTGAAGAAGGGCGGAGAGCGCTTTCCCGTGGAGCTCAATGCAACTGCTCTGAAGGATGAGAAGGGTAGGATTAAGGGCTTCATATCCATTATGCGGGACATCACCCAGCGGAAGCGCGCCGAGGAAGAGCTGCATCGGCGTCTGGACCAGCTCCAGACAATCTACTACATCGCAGATGCGGTAAGCCGGGCGGGGGCCATTGAGGAGATATACGAAAAAGCGCTAAACGCCCTGCAGCGCACCCTCAGGGCGGATAGAGCGGCGATACTGCTGTTTGACCCGGACGGGGTACTGCGCTTCAAGGCCTGGCGTGGACTTTCCGAAGGCTACAGGAAGAAGGTGGAGGGGCATTCGCCCTGGCTGCACGAAGAAAAGAATCCGCAGCCGGTTCTCTTCTCAAATGTGGCGGAGGATCCCGGTCTGGGGGAGCTGCGGGCTGTGGTTCTCGATGAGGGCATCCGCGCCCTGGCCTTCATACCGCTGGTGTACAGGGGGAAGCTGCTGGGGAAGTTCATGAGCTATTACAATACCCCGCATCAGTTCAGCGAGGAGGAGGTGCAGCTGGCCCAGACCATCGCCAGCCACATCGCCTTTGCAATAGAGCGCAAGCGTGCCGAGGAGGCGCTGCGCGAGAGCGAGGAGAGGTACCGCACCCTGATAGACAGCGCTCTGGATTCCATATTTATGCATGACCTGGAGGGCAACATACTGGAGGTTAACAGGGCCGCGGCGAAGCGCCTGGGCTACACCAGGGAAAGGCTCCTCGGGATGAAGATTCAGGATATTATTCCGGAGCACAGGAGGCAGATGTTCCATGAGATTATAGGGAAGCTGCTTGAGAGGAAGAGCATATTTTTTGAGTCGGACCACCTCCGCAGAGACGGCACCACCTACCCGGTTGAGGTGAGTGCGAAGCTGATGGAGTTTCGGGGTGAGAAGGTCATCCTCGCCATTTCCAGGGATGTTACGCAGCGCAAGCGGATGGAGCAGCAGATTATAATCTCAGAGAAGCTCGCCTCGCTGGGTGTTCTCGCCGCGGGGATAGCCCATGAGCTCAACAACCCGCTGAACAACATCTACCTGCTTGCGCAGCTCATAAAGGACGACATGGAGGCGGGGGATATAAGGGAGGAGGATGTGAACATGATACTCCAGCAGGTGCAGCGTGCCTCCAGCATAATACGCGGACTGCTGGAGTTCTCCCGGGAGGGCTTTGTGAGCTTTGAGGAGGTGGACATAAACTCTGCGATAGAGGAGATGCTGAGTTTTCTGGCAGACATAATCAAGAGGCATCGTGTGAGGGTGGCGAAGGAGCTTGAGGCCGTGCCGAAGGTCGCCGGGGACAAGACCATGCTCCAGCAGGTGCTTGTGAACCTAATAACCAACGCCTGCCACGCCATGCCCCAGGGAGGGGAGATACGTATAACCACCCGGAGGAGGGACGGGAAGGTGGAGATTCAGATAAGCGACACGGGCGTGGGGATAAAGAAGGAGCACCTTTCGCGAATCTTCGACCCCTTCTTCACCACGAAGGAGAGGAATGGCACCGGCCTGGGCCTGGCGGTTAGCCACAGTATAATAAAGCGCCACGGGGGAGAGATAAGCGTGGAGAGTGAGCCCGGGAAGGGGAGCACATTCAGGATTCTGCTGCCCACACTGGAAGGCTGAGGTATGGGCGTCTACGCAGTGCTCTGCGCACTCTTTGGACTCTTTGCCCTAGTGCACTCTCTCACAGCCGCCAGGTTCTTCAAGGCGTGGGCAGGGAGGGCACTTAAGCTTGAAGGCGCCAGGTATCGCCTGATTTACACCCTGCTGAGCTTTGCAACGGTGCTGCCCTTCGCCGCCTACTGGTTCGCTAGACGTGGAGAGACACCTCTGCTGCTCTCCGTCACCGGCGCAGCGGCTGTGCTGGTGCTCCTGGTCAAGCTTGCGGGGGCAGCAATCCTGGTGGTGAGCATAATTCAGACAGGCATGGCGGAGTTTCTGGGCCTCAGGCGGGAGCAGAAGAGGCTGGTTACCTCTGGCTTATACGCGAGGGTGCGCCACCCCATGTATCTCGGCGCCCTGCTCTTCATCTGGGCCTCGCCTGAGCTTCGCGCCCTGGATGTGCTGCTCTACCTTCTCGCGACCCTGTACTTCGGCTTTGGCATCTACATGGAGGAGCGAAGACTCGGCGAAGAGTTCGGCGATGCCTATGAGGAGTACCGCTCCCGCGTGCCGGCGATTTTGCCGAGGCTGCGGTGAGTGTCCTATTTTTCCAGCGGGGTTACATGCGATGGCGGGGGGCATATGGAACATAAAGAGTTTATAATATCTGTGCAAATTTAGAATGTGGACAAAAAAAGACTTGAGATCCTGTTGCAGCGCTGTGAGGGCTTCAGCGAGCCAAAGCTCGAGCTGGAGCAGTACCTCACCCCGGCACCCCTCGCGGCGGAGCTTCTCATACTCGCGCACCTGAAGGGCGACATCGGCGGGAAGGTTGTATACGACCTGGGGTGCGGCACCGGAAGGCTGGGCATAGGCGCGGCACTTCTCGGGGCGGAGCGCGTGGTGTGCGTTGACAGCGACAGCTCGGCAATCAAGCTCGCTGAAAAAAATGCTGAAAAATTTGCTCTCGATAACATAGAGTTTATTCTGGCTGACGTCAGAGATATAAGCGGGAGCGCAGATACCGTGCTTCAGAATCCGCCTTTTGGGGTGCATGTTAAGGGTGCTGATAGAGCCTTCCTTGAGAAGGCGCTGGAAATTGCGCCTGTGGTTTATTCAATTCACAAGCGCGAAAGCAGAGGCTTTGTGCTGCGCTACGTTCGAGAGCTCGGCGGCAGGGTGGCAGAACTCAAACCAGTGCGCCTTGAGCTGCCCAGGAGTTACGATTTTCACAGGAAAGAGAGGAAGTTTATTGAGGTTGATATATACCGAATATTGGAGGCTTAGAGATGGTTGAAGCAGGTGAATTTGTGGTGCCCGGCAAGGAGCTGGGCTTCAGTGAGGAGTTCATCCCCGGGAAAGGTACCTATGAGGAGAATGGCAGGATATTTGCTTCCCTGACAGGGGTTCTCAAGATAGACATGAAGGAGCGCAAGATTGAGGTTGAGCCCAAGATAAACACCATACCCGAGCCCCGCATGGGCGACATAGTGGTGTGCAAGGTGATAGACGTAAAGCAGCAGTTTGCCCTGGTAAGGCTTGTACGCATCCTGAACAGCCGGCGTGAGCTTCCGGGCAATGTCTACGGCACCATCCACATCTCCCAGCTCCGCAGCACATATGTGCAGGACATAGACAGTGAGATAAAGATGGGGGATGTGGTTCTCGCCAAGGTTACAAACACCAGGCGGGTGCCCATCGCCCTGAGCATAGTTGAGCGCCCGCTGGGTGCAATTAAGGCTTACTGCACAAACTGCAACATAGCGCTGAAGCTTGAGGGCAATAAGCTCGTGTGCCCGAACTGCGGCAGATACGAGTCGCGGAAGTATTCCACAGAGTACGGCAAGGGAGTCATATAAGGAGGTTGCGACGTGGAGATAAAGGTTATTAGAGAGAATGAGAGCGAGCTGGAGTTTGAGCTCGCAGGCGAGAATCACACCTTCTGCAATGTTCTGCGTCGTGCACTCAACCAGAAGGACGAGGTGGAGGCTGCGTCTTACCGCATAGCGCATCCGCTGCTCTCCCAGCCGGTGGTCTACCTCCGCGTAAAGGCCGGGATAGAGGTGCCCCGCACGGGTGAGAAGGAGGTTGAGATAACCGCCGTACCCGGCATCGGGCCCAAGCGCAAGGAGCAGCTTGCAGAGGCCGGAATTAAGACAGCAAATGAGCTCCTCAGGGCAGACCTGGACGACCTGGCTGAGAAGACGGGCATTGCCAGGTCGATACTTGAGCGCTATGTGAGCGAGGCAAAAAAGCTGGACTACGGCATACCCTCCCCACCGCGTTATGTGCTGAAGCAGGTGCTTGAAGAGGTTGCGAAGGAGTTTGATGAACTGCAGAAGAAACTTGAAAATTGAGAGGGATAGGCGTAACTATCCTGCACTTGGCTTTGACGCCAGCTTTGCCGAGCTCTCTCCCCTGGGGGACAGCATAGCTAATTTGCTCTACTCCCTTGCACTCTCGCGAGCCCTCGGCAGGGTGGTGGGAAGGAAGGTCTCCAACTCCATCCTCGCGGAGGCTGTGGTTAAGGCAGGGCTGCGGGAGCGCGCTGGCACCCGCATGGATAAGCACAAGCTGGGCGACTTCGCAGAGAGCCTCCTCGCCTGCGCATTCCTGCAGGGTGCGCTCAACATTGAAGGGGGTGTTGCCCTGCTGGAGAGTGAGCTTCGCGGAGCCGGTGAGTGTGAACTCAGGGCAGCTTCTGTGGCTGCCTTTGCAGCGCTTCTCGCAGAGGTAGGTAGTGCAGTATGGGAGGAAGGATAACCCTGGGGCTGTACAACAGCTACGACGCCTCCAGGCTTCACGACATACACAGGCGGAGCATAGCTAGGGCTGCACCGGTCTGCTACGCCTTTGAGCAGAACCTGGCGCTTTTTGGATTTCCCCTCGAGGGCAGCTTTTCAAGCGTTGTGGAAGCCCTCGCCAGAGACACCACCATAGGTGAGGGCGGGCGCTACCTGAAGCTGCTCGCATCTCAAGGTAGGCTGGGCATCTTTGATTTTCCACGTCGGGGATTTCCGCCGCAGCTCGGCGAGGTGGTGGCGGCAACCTCTAAACCTTCGCCGGAGAAGCACATCTCGCCACGAAGTCTTGCTGCGAGGGCAAAGCGGGGCTCCTTCCTGGTGGTGATGGGCCTGGGAAGGCG
Organism: Candidatus Pyrohabitans sp.; assembly: GCF_054014795.1. Lineage (NCBI taxonomy): Archaea > Methanobacteriati > Candidatus Hydrothermarchaeota > Candidatus Pyrohabitans > Candidatus Pyrohabitans sp. Next base: position 22,310 of record NZ_JBPMGE010000085.1, read on the forward strand.
GGGCCTGCCAAAGGAGGTGCTCGACATCGCAGCGCATCACCTGGAGCTTTCTGGCAAAGGCATAGCCTTTGAGACCTGCACAGTCATAGGGATGCTGCCTGCGATGCTCCACGCCTACGGAGGCGATTAGTATGCGCTGTCCCTGCATCTGCGGCTCACGACCTGCACCTGCGCTGGCAGTGGACATAATAATAGAGGTGGGCTCACGCATAGTGCTGATACGCAGGAAGCACGAGCCCTTCTCAGGGTGCTGGGCTCTTCCCGGGGGTTTCGTGGAGTGCGGGGAGCGCGTGGAAGAGGCTGCGAGGCGTGAGGCAAAGGAGGAGACAAATTTGGAGGTCGACGTTAAGGAATTGCTTGGCGTTTATTCGTCACCAGAGCGAGACCCCCGCGGGCACGTGGTCAGCGTGTGCTTCATTGCCCGTGGTGAGGGCGAGCTTAAGGGCAGGGACGACGCCAAGGAGGCGAGACTCTTCACCCCTGCGGAGGTGGCGGAGCTCAAACTTGCTTTCGATCATGCTGAGATAATTAAGGACTATATGAAGAGGAGAGAGGATGTTCTGCGATAAGTGCGGCAGCCTGATGCTGCCAAAGAATAAAAAGCTGGTGTGCACACGGTGCGGTGCTGAGGAGGAAATAGAAAACGAGGAAGAGTACAGAATTGTGAGGAAGGAGGAGAAGAAGGAAAAGATGCTAGTGGTGGACCAGGAGGTAAGAACCCTGCCCACCACTCGAGCAGAGTGCTCGCGCTGCGGCAACATGGAGGCGGAGTGGTGGCTCCTCCAGACGCGCAAGGCGGATGAATCAGAGACCCGCTTCTTCCGCTGCACAAAGTGCAAGTTCACCTGGCGGGAGTATCAGTAAGCACCTTTTCGAAAATGTTCGGAATATTTACTGAGGGCAGTCTGGGGATAATATGTAATGATTGAGGCAAAGCTCAAAATAAGGATGCCCGAAACCTGCGCCGTGGCTGCGGTGCGCGTCTCTGAGAGGGTGCAGGTCAAGCTCCTGGACACGACGCCCTATGAGAATGAGGGGGTGAAGAGTCTCCTTCAGATAGAGTCGGACGCCTGTCTGGACGAGGTGCTGAGTGCAATAAATTCAGAGAATCTGGAGGATGTGAGTAAGGTATCCCCATCCAAGGCAAAGGCTTCTCTGACTGTGCATCAGTGCATTCCTGCGAGGAGCATCCTGGAGGCCGGATGCTTTATAAAGTCGGCAAAGCACACCGAGGAGGGTGTGGAGTGGGAGATAGTTGCCAGGCGCTCCTCCCTTATAAAGCTGGCGGAAATCCTGGAGGAGAAGAACTACTCCTTTGAGATAAAGAGGATCGGGGAGCTGGAGGGGGACAGGAGGCTCCTCACAGAGAAGGAGGGGGAAATACTGGAGTATGCCCTGATAAATGGCTACTTTGACTCTCCGAAGAAGACGGGAATAAGGGGCATAGCCAGGCACTTCGGCATAAGCATCTCCACGGCTTCGGATATGCTGAGGAGGGGGATGAAGAAGGTGCTCAGCAGGTACTTTGAGGAAAATTAGGGTGAAGCTCCCTGCCGTCCTCGCGAAGCAGTATGCTGCCCAGCTGCACCACCGCAACCTCGCCCCTGACGGGCGTGAGCAGCCTTAGCACTGTGCCGTCAAAGCCCCTCACTATGCCCAGACCGAGGGCCTCATTCTCCCTGTCTGCCAGAGCGACTAGCAGGTTGGGTCTAAGCCGAGCTTTCCAGTTTATGCCTGCCCTCTGGAATCTCACCGCCTCAGCCTTCAACTCCCTCTCCCTGCCGGAGCTGAAGTACCTGCGAAAGGCATCTCTTCGCAGCCTCCGGCGCTCTTCAAAGCTCTTGGGCTTTGCCTCAGCAGAGACGGGCAGCCTGAGGCAGGGCACATGGGAGTAGCTTTGCAGCAGCGGCTCAAGCTCAGTGCTGCGCTGCAGTGCGACTAGAAGCTCAGGCTTCAGAAGTTCTATCTTGAAGCCCTTGAGGGCAAAGCCCGCGTCCTTCACAAAGCCAGTGGTGTTTATCACCGCCATCTCGCCTCGGGCTTTATCTGCAAGAAGCTTTGTACCCACCAGGAGGGGTAAGAGGTGTCCCCGGGGTGAGGTGGAGCCTACGAAGTACATCGCCCTGAGCTTCTCCAGTCGCAGCTCATAGAGGTACTGAAACTCGCCCAGCGTAACAGTTGCCGGCGGACCCAGATCCTTCTGTCCGATGTCCGCATCGATAAAAGAGCAGGCCATACCTGCGCCGAGAAGCTCTCTGAGCAGGTAGCGCAAAAAGGTGCTTTTGCCCACGTCGATGTCGCCAAGAACAAGGACCCTGCGGGGCCTTTCATCTGCGATGCGCCCTGCAGCGGCCTTCCACTCCTGCGGCAGGTCGATGTTCATGGTTTAACTCTCTACGGTGTGGAATAAAAAAGTTGCAATAGAAAATCAGCAGTGGAAAAAGAAAAAGGGAAAAGGTTAGCGAAGCCTTTAGAAGACGGGCTTCACCTTGTACATGGTTATGCCTGCTTTGCGCAGGAGCTTCATAGTCTTGACGCCGTCCGGCGGGAATACGTGAATCGTTGCATGGAAGGGCGGGACGGTCATGACGGTCTTGTACTTAATTGGTATCTTGTTCTTCTTCAGGAGCTCATAGGCGCGCTGGTAGTCGCCGTTCATGTAGTCAACGCGTATTGGTATGCTCACGTCAGTACCACCGGGCACGTCGTCCACAATAAGTCCTCGTCTCTCCTTCTCCTCCCACTCGCGGATGTCGTCGTCAGTAAGCTCTTCCTCAAACTTGCCAGGGAATTTCCTGGAACTCAACCAGGGGGCTTCAAGCGGATTTACTCCCATTCAACTCACCTCATATAATAGCTTCTTATTATACAGACCGCAGCTCAAATGCTGCAACCCATTATATGCAGCTGCTGATATATAAATATTTGCCCTCCAGCGGATGGGAAAATAATATATACCGCCCCGGAGATAATAGTTAACTATTATGGTGATAACATGAGTGGTGTGGGAATACTGACTGAAAGGCAGGCGCAGGTGCTGCGCTATGCTGCGATGGGCTACACACAGGGGGAGATAGCCAGTGCGCTGGAGATCTCCCAGCCCCGTGTTTCAAGCGTCCTGAAGGCGGCCCAGAAGAAGATAGCCCTGGCGAAGAAGACAATGGAGTTTTACGAAGAGCTGAAGTACATAAAGGAGCTCAGAGAACGCGGATTTCATGGTGATGCGGTGCTGAGATAGATATCAAAGATTATTTTATATCATTTATAAGCCTTCTTATCCTATTAATGAATTCTTCTGCCTCTTCAATAACGCTTTCAGCCTCTTCTCTGTTGGCCGTGAAATATACATCATAGTCCGCCTTTTCTCTAAGTCTCATACTTTTTGCATAGGCTTTTAGGTATGTCTCCTCAAGGAAATTCCTATTCACAAATTCAAACCCAAGCTTTGCAAGCACGCCTCTGTGCTTTTTCACTTGAATGTTTTTGATTGAAAGTAACGCCTTCGCGGCGTAGTACTGAGCGTAATATCCTTCACTTATAGCGCTGTTGTATTTTTCAGCCTCAAGCAGTATTTTAGCTGATGAAAGAGCCTCCTCGGCCCTTTCAAGGTATCTGTCCCACTCAGGCATAAACCACGCCTTCCCTCTCAACACTCTTTATGAAGCTCGTGCCCTCTCTTTTGAGGTACTCGAACCTCTCGGGAGTAATATCGTGTGGTGAGATAAACACGCCATACTTCAGCAAAATAGGCACACTTTCATCAATTAGCTCCTCGAGCTTAACATCGCCCACAACAAGCACGTCAATATCGCTCTCCTCTCTGGCCTCACCTCTTGCATAGGAACCGAAGACGATTATCTTCTCCACCTTATACTTCTTTTTAATTCTCCAGATGAACTCCTGCAGCGCTTTTTTTCTTACGTCTTCTGTCATTTAGACACCTACACTCTAAATGGGCATGTCCTATGTAGAAGTTAATATAAGCAATACTTTTTAATCTTACCGTCAACCCTCTGAGTTTGACAACTCCTGTTTAAAACCTGCTGACACATACAGATAAAAATAAGGGGAGTAGCAAAGCCCGCGTCACTTCGCAAGCTGCGCCTCCATCACGAAGTCGTTGGCGATTTCCCAGAGAACACACTTTATCTCGTGCTGCAGATTCTCCATATCTTCGCGCCTGCCGTATAGGGCCGGCTGCAGCGGCTCCATGAGTATGTCCGCCGCCATCAGGGCGCGCTCCCTTGCATCCAGCTTCCTGTCCTCAAGCACCTTCTTGGCACGCTCCGCCGCCTCGCGGATGGGCTCGGGTATCTCCTGGATGCCTATCCGCCTGAGCGTCTTCTTTACCTCCTTGTCATCAGGCTTCAGGAACAGGTCGAGAGAGTAGGAGATCTTTTTTGTTGCCTCGATGCTCTTTGTCTGCCTCTCCACCCAGTCCAGATTGTACCTGACCACACTCAGACGGCGCATCGCCTCCTCGACTATGAGCTTCTTTATTATTGCAGGCAGCTCTTTCATCACCTGAAGCTCTGCGAGCAGAGCCTCTGCCTCGTTTATCCTTTCCTTTGCCTTCCTGCCCTTATCCTTGAGGATGCCCTCTATCTGTGCCACCTTCTCAGCTGCACTCTCGGGAATATCCTCGAGGGTGAGATTCATGGTCTTGAGCATCTCCTTGGTTTCCTTGTCTTTGCCAACAAAAACCTTCAGGTTTTCGGCGATCATCTCAAGCTCCCTATCCACAAAGTTCTCAGCCAATGAGCTCACCTCCTTCAGAAAATTTATCTCCCGCCAGCGCTATAAATATTTATCCTCGGCAACTGCAGACAGTTGCATCATCAGATTGCGGTATTTCGCTGTGCTCAATACCGCTATGTTTCCATAGCTGGAAAGTGGTATCGTAAGATACCACATTATGTGGATGCAACCAACTGTGGTTGCGCAAACTTCAGAAAGTTTGATCAGCAACTGCAGACAGTTGCTCTCGGGTTACATGACGAGACTCGC
>NZ_JBPMGE010000086.1:0-23889 GCF_054014795.1 Candidatus Pyrohabitans sp.
AGGGACATCTCACACCTTTCTGCCGCCTGCCAGAGGGTTATCTTTCCCTGTTCGTACTCCTTTAGACTCTTTTCAATCAGCCACTCCTTCACAGCTTTTGTGAGGAACCTTCTGATAACTGTGGACCTGTCCATTCCTTCTTCTTTTGTTATCTCGTCAATCTTTCTTGCAAGTCCATTATCAATCCTGGTGGTGACAGTGACGGGCATATCCTATACCGTATTAAATTTAATCATTTTAATATTTAAACATATCTGTCCTAAAACCCCTCGCCCTTCTTGAAAACAAACATCATTGGCTTCTCTTTGTAGGTGCGCCAGCCGCGCACAAAAAACTCAAAGCTCGCCACGCGGGTGCCCTTTCGAAGCTCCTTCTCAAGCATGGGCCTGAGAACCTCGTGCATATTGAAGTTCAGGTATATTGCGACGACGTCCGCATTGCGCACCACTGCTTTGCTTTTCCCGCCGAGATGCGCCCAGAACTCAGGGGCGAAGATATCCCCCTGGATTATCTCCACCCTGTCCTCAAGACCGCGCCTCTTAACCTCCTCTTGCGCCTCCCTTACCAGATCTGCATCCTTCTCTATCCCCACGCAGCGGGCGCCAAATTCTTCTGCTCCAACCATGAGTATATTCCCCTTACCGCAGCCCAGGTCGAAGAGAACCTCGCCCTCTTTGAGTTCTGCCAGGGATAAAAGCTCTCTCGCCTTTTCAGCTGGCGTAGGATGATAGGGTACCGTGGGCAACTCTGCCATTTTTCTGCCTCCAAGGTTTAACAGGTTAAGATAGTTTAGCTAACTTTGGTAAGAAAAAGTTGAAGGAGGCGCAGAAATGCCACTCAGGGAGATAAACAGAATAGAGAGTCAGGACGAGATGTACATAAACTTCACCATGAAGAACCAGTACGACATAAGACCTGGAGACGTTCTCGTCTTCGAGGCACGCCGTCACTTTGATGAGAGAAAGAGGTTAATTCAGGAGATAAACCAGACCTTCGAGGTCAAGATAGCCAATCCCAGGTGGATAAACTTCCCCCGCGATTTGCCGGAGTTTCACGAGAAGTACAGGGTGAAGTTCGAGGATTACCTGGAGGTGGTCTACATCCACTTAAAGCGGGGCGATGAGGTTGTGGAGATATTTCCGGGGGAGATGAAGGAATACCTGGACTTTGACCCGGATAAGGAGGAGGACTAAACTCTTTTTACCCTCCCTTTAATCATCTCAGGGCACATACGGTTTTGGGAATAGAACCACAGGCACCTTGGAGAAGGACGCCACCTTCCGCGAGACAGAGCCCATAAAAAAGCGCGAAATTCTCCCCTTACCTGTCATCCCCATGAATATTATATCGGCATGCTTCTTATCACAGTACTCAATTATTGCATCCGCCACATCGCCATGCTTGATATGAACAACCTTTGGTATCACCTCAGGAGCGGCATCGGCAACGATGTTCATAACCGCATCCATTACAACCTTGTGTTTGTAGATGTCCATTTCACCAGTCCCTGAAGGGATATCCTTTTTTGGTCTTTTAACCTCTTCTTTTACATTTTTGTGGATTAGCACGATGTAAATTTTCTTAAAATTGTATGTATCCCGCCTCTTACTTATCTCATATAGTGACTTAAAAGACTCATCGGAGCCGTCTACCGGCACCAGGCAGGTGTTGAAGCTCTTTTTGATATGACCTACGAGCATCACCGGCTTTATAACCCTCGAGAGAACCCTCTCAACAACAGTTCCCAGCTTGTCCGAAGGACTGAAAACTCTGGAGCGCATAATCAGCAGGTCGTTTTTACCCGCCTCCTTTAAAATAATCTCATCGGGTACGCCGTAGAGAAGCCTTGTTTTTACAGAGATTTTACATCTATGGGCCTGTCTCTTAGCCTCTTTTAGAATATCCTCCCCTCTTTTTGTCATGTATTCCGTCATGCTCTCAGGCAACTCACTAATCCAGGTGTGCTTCAGCGGAGTTTCGTCTACAACGTGAAGGAATTCCAGAGAACTTCTGGTGTGACAGGCGAAGTTTATGCTTGTTTCCACCAGAGGACTTTTTTCGTCAGAAAATTTTATGGCAGCGAGTATCTTCATTTTCTCCCTCCTATATTATAAAGGTTTTAATATAAAGAATTATGCCAGCGACGGAGACTGAAATAAGTGTTACAGGTACACCATACTTCAGAAACTCCTTGAAGGTTATCGGGTACTCCATTCTTTCGCTTATTCCGGCGACAACCACATTGGCAGAGGCCCCTATCAGAGTACCATTTCCGCCCAGGCATGCACCAAGAGCGAGGGCCCACCACATTGGGTTGGTTCCGAGCTGGGCTATCTGTGACGCAAATACCGGGTCTGAGCTCATGGTGTAAACAAGAGGGACCATGGTAGCTGTGAAGGGGATGTTGTCTATTATTGCGCTTGCAATTGCTGATACCCAGAGTATAATGAATATTGCAACTACAAGATTTCCACCGGTCAGTTCCACAGTGGCCCTGGCGGTTTGCTCTATTAAGCCAGCCTCCTCCACGCCTTTAACTATCACAAACAGGCCCGCAAAGAAGAGCAGTACGCTCCACTCCACCTTGCGAAGTACCTTATCGGGATGCTCAAAGCTCAGAAAAAGAAGAAGGACTGCTCCAAGCAGTGCAACAGTAGAAGGTTCAAGGTTAAGCGCAGAGTGCAGGAAAAAGAGGGTTATCACGAAGGATAGCACAAATATTGACTTTTTGAGCAAATCATAATCCTTAATCTGTTCTCTCTCGTCCATTGCCAGTATTTCATCAATATTTTCTGGTTTTTGTGATAAGTAGGTTTTAAATCGGATTTTCAGAAAAGCCATTATAATTATAAAGACGATTATAATTATCGGCCCGAGGTTTACAATAAAATCATTGAAACTTAGACCTGCACCGCTGCCTATTATTATGTTTGGAGGGTCTCCTATCAGAGTTGCAGTGCCGCCTATATTCGAGGTGAGAATCTCGGTTATCAGGAAAGGTACTGGATTAAGTTTCAGACTGAGGGTTATGCTTATTGTGACAGGTGCAATCAGTAGCACAGTGGTGACATTGTCCAGAAAGGCCGAAAGGAGTGCGGTGGTGCTGGCAAACAGGAGCATAATCTTCCAGGGGTCCCCTCGAGAGAGTTTTGCTGTTTTAACAGCAATATATTCAAACACCCCCGTATCTTTCAGAATTCCAACAATTATCATCATTCCGAGAAGCAAACCTATTGTATTCCAGTCTATTGCCTCCACCAGAAAATGCATCTCACTGGAATAGGTTTGACTGTCGATAAGCTTAAAGTGAGGTCCAAGGGCTATTATCAGGGCGGCACCGCCCATGGCAGCGACAGTACGGTGTACCTTTTCTGTTACTATCAGTGCATAGGATACTAATAGCACTGCTGCTGCAAATAGTTGCGGTGTATCCATTCGGACCTCCTTAACTGGTACTTTTCAGAGTAATTTGAGACCACTACATGAAAAAACCTTCGACAAAACTCTCGTATTTACAGGCATCCTATAAAAAGGTAAACTTTAAATATAAGTGGAATTTAACATTGGACGGGCGTAGCCATAGAGGTGGAACCATGGAAGAAGCACATGCTGTTGATCACAGAGGTTTGCTGTCACACAAAAAATTCTGGACTCTTTCTGGATTTGCTCTTTTTATTGCAATTCTTTCTTTTCCCACGCCAGGAAGCCTGTATGAGGTTGTAAGAGAGAACGAATATGCCGAAAGGATGTTTGTTGATAAGAAGATAGTGGGCAATGCAGAGGATTTCCTCTACTTTTACGAAATGGGCAGAATAGATCTGTCAGAAGAGGACAGGGAGACAATAGATAAACTTCTAATGAAGGCCGAAAACAAAGAAGAAACGATAAAGCTGATAGATGAGAGAATACTTTCAAACAAAGAATGGCGGGAGAAGATAGCAAAGAGTGATGCCTGGTTGGACCATGTTGCCAAGGAGGCTGCTTTTAAGGCAAAAGTTGTGATTGCCCTGGTACTGCTTGCGGTTGTTTTCTTTGCCACGGAGGCTGTGCCCATAGGTGCGGCAGCCATGCTAATACCCCTGGCGGGTTATGTTTTTACCCTTGACGGCCCTACCGCCAGCGACATAGCAAAGAATTTTATGGGAGATGCGGTTTTCTTTATTCTCGGTGTGCTGGCCCTCGGCTATATAGTGGCTGAGGTGGGGCTGCACAGCCGCATAGCTGCTTCTATTCTTGGATGGGCGCATGGGTTCAGGGGGCCTATTTTTGCGATTGCAATAATAATGCCGATTGTCGGCGCTTTTATTTCTGCACATGCGCTTGCTGCTTTTCTCGCTCCAGTGATGGCAAGCATATATTATGGCTCAGTGAGGGCCGCAAGTAAGAAAGGCGAGGTTGTGCACGACCCGGTACTTGCCAAGATGCTTCTTCTCACCCTGACATGGGCGATGAACGTTGGAGGTGTTGGCTCTCCGGCGGCGGGAGCAAGGAATGCTATAATGCTTCAATATTTTGAGCATTTTGGTGTGCAGATGAGCTTTGCCCAGTGGATGATGTATGGTCTGCCAATGGTACCGGTGCTTGGCCTGGCAGTAGCCCTCTATGCTATGACTGTGTTCAAGCCGAGGGTAAGGAATTTGACACCTGGCATAGAGGCGATAAAGGAGGATATTAGAAGGCGGGGACCAATGAGCACAAATGAGAAGCTGGTAGCAGTGATACTGGTAATAACAATCGTTGGCTGGATTTTTGGTGAGCTCTTTGAGATAGGTGGTATGGGAGCAGCGTCGCTGTTTGCAATGCTCGCCCCAGTATTCCTGAGGATAGTCAACTGGGAGAAGATGCTGAGAGGCATCGCCTGGGATGCCTGGTTTGTGTACATTGGTGCCCTGGGCCTGGGGGCATTCATGAAAGAAACCGGCGCAGCGCTCTGGATAGCCCGGAGCTTTATGGACCTAATCTCAGGCATAGTGGACCCTCAGGGTCTGGTTCTATGGGTTTTTGTAAGCCTGCTCAGCGGGATAATAACCAACTTCATGAGCGATGCGGCCACAACAGCTTTACTCGGCCCAATAACAATACCCATGGGGATACTGAGCGGTAATCCAGCTGAGCCGTGGGCGGTCGGCTTGGCCACAGCCTTTGCAACCAGCTTTGCCCATGTGCTTGTCATAGGCACCCCCAATAATGTTATAGTATACGCCCTGGGGAGATATCCTGATACTGGGGAGCGAATGCTGAGTGCCAGCGACTTCATAAAGTATGGGATGGGAATGCTGCTGCTGAGCCTGGTAATAATGTGGATTGTTACTTTTGTACTTGTTTTCAGTATAGTGGGATTCCCGGAAGGTCTTTTGGAAAGGGCTGTGGAAACTATAGGAGTTGCAGGAGGTTGAGGTGATGAAAACAAAATTCTTGCTGGGTGTATTTCCTGCGGAACACCTGGGGTCTCTTTTAAGAGTTTCGAGGCAGGTGATTAAGGCTCTGAATGGGGAGGTCACCGCCATGTACATAGCACCTGAGGTGCCTAAAAGGTACTTTTCACTGCTTCATATTCCAGCAGGGCCAAGTGGCGAGACCATAGCAAACATGTTTGGTGTTGACTGGGTTGCAGATAAGGTTTTTGACAGGGTAAAACAGGCTTTTGAGGACCATGGCATAAAATGTAAAACCAAGTACATTGTGGGAGACCCCGCCAGGGAGTTGATCCATGAGATTGAGACTGGCAACTATGACTTCGCTGTCGTAGGCACCGCAGGGGCCACTGGCATACAGCGTACTGTGCTGGGGAGCGTCTCGGGCAAGGTAGCTGAGTATTCTCCCCAACCAGTGCTCGTGGTTAAGAGGGATGTGGAGATAAAGAAAATTCTCGTCTGCACTGACGGCTCCACCCTCGCGGAGTGTGCTGTTAAGATAGGTGCCTACCTTGCCAAGAACCTGAACGCAAAGTTAACTGTGCTCTCAGTGACGAGAGAAGAGGAGCTGAAGGAGATAGCAGATATAAATGCTGAGAAAGGCAAGGAGATAGCAGAAAAATACGATGTTGAGGCAGAAATCCTTGTGAAGATAGGAAAGGTGAGGGACACCATCCTGGAGGAAAGCGAGGATTATGACCTTGTGCTCCTCGGCTCTCGTGGTCTTAGCAAGCTCCAGCGCCTACTTATAGGTCATGTCTCCCTTGCTGTGCTGACCCACGCAAATACAAATGTGTTTATAGTGAAAAGCTGTCCCATGTTCGAATAATTGTTTCTGGGTGAGTATATGCCAAAGCCTGCAGGAATTAAGAAGATAGGTTTACCAAGGAGCATACTTGAGAGGTGGACTGATGCTTTATCCTGAAAGGATGCAGAAAATAGCTCTTGTGGTCCATAGGTCAGATTTATCCTCTCTTGTAGCGGAGCTGCATGAGGCAGGGGTTTTGAAAATCAGGGAGATTGACCCTGATATAGCGGCCATTACCCGGAGGATGTATAAACCACTGAGCGAGGCAAAGCTTTCCTCACTGCACGTGAGGTTGCGCAGGATTCTGGATTTCTTAGAGCAGGTCAAGAGGGTTAGAGATGAAGAAGAGGGGATACTGCTCAGACTGCGTGGGACATCCGCAGAAACTGCTGCTAAGAGGGAGGTGGAATACACCACCCCTGAAAGGCTTGCCTCTAAGGCGGAAAAGATTATTGAGGTCATTGAGGGAGAGGTAAAGGAGCTGGAGGAGGAACTGGACACCGTCAATGAACAGATTGACAAACTGGAAGAGTATCTCAATATCCTGAGAAAGCTCGAGCCACTGAAGGTTGAGCTTCGGGACCTTTTATACAGTTATACACGGACAATAGTGAGAGTGGGTGTTATACAGGAGTTATACATTCCTGAGTTAGAAAAATATGAGACCGATGAAATAATCTTTCATATTGAGAGGATAGATGATAAGCAGAGCCTTATACTTGTCCTTGCCCTTAAGGAGAGGGAAGAGGAGCTCAATGTGCTTCTGGAGCGCCTTCGATTTGAACAGTTGAAGATTCCTGAGCTGGAGGGCACCGCAGAAGAAGCCCTCAGGAGTGTAAAAAGGGAACTTGAGAAACTCAGGGAGAAGGAAAGAAAGCTGCTGGATAGGGTATACCTGCTGGCAAAAGAAAAGGAAGAGGATCTTCTTGTGATCGGGGAGGAGCTGGATATTGAGCTCAGACGATTTGGCGTTTATCCACTGTTCCATAGGACAGGTAGTACAGCTGTGCTTGAGGCATGGGTCCCAGAGAAAAACATTGGAAAGGTTGAAGAAATCGTAAGAAGAGAGACCAAGGGTGCTTTTTTGCTTGAGAAACTGGAATTTGCAGAGGAGGAGCCACCTACTCTGCTGAATAACCCCTCGCCAGTGAAGAACTTCGAAGCCCTCACTGAGATGTATGGAATGCCGAGGTACAATGAGGTTGACCCCACCCTATTCTTTGCTATCTTTTATCCCCTTATCTTTGGTTTTATGCTCGGAGACGCTATATACGGTTTAATACTTGCAGCCCTCGCTTACTTAACTTGCAGGCTGATTCCAGGTTTAAAGGGACTGACAAGTATACTGCTTTTTGGTGCCCTGTGGTCGGTGCTCTTCGGTGTGCTGATGGGCAGCTACTTGGGCGATTTTATGCCCCGCATCCTTGGCCTGGATATCTCTGCCCCCTGGGTGAATCCCTTTGGTGTGGAGGAGTCTATGCTTATGGGGCATCCCATCAGCCCGGTAATGCTCATCCTCGTGGTCAGCGTGGTTTTCGGCGCCCTCCACATGAATATAGGGATACTCATATCCCTCAAAGATTCCCTAATGCTGAAAGAACACAGGCGTACTGCGGGAGAAATTGGAAAGTTAATCCTCGAAATAGGCCTGCTGCTGGTGCTTTTTAAATTCTTCGGGGTTAAGGCGATCACCGATGAGATGTTTATGATGGGAATAAAGTTGGTTGCTGTTGGAGCTGTGCTCCTGCTTATCCAGACAGGTCCACTGGGCTTATTCGACACAACAGGTTTTCTTGCAGATTTAATTTCCTACTCCAGAATCCTTGCTCTGAACATGGCCACCGGTGGCTTGGCACTGGCGGTTAATGTTTCGGCAATTATTATGGGCTCTCTCATGGGGCTTGTTCCTCCTGGGGGTGAGGTTGCAGGTGTGGCACAGATTATAATAGATAAGATAACCAGCAATCCGCTGATGCTCATCCCCGCCCTTGTGTTCGTGGGGATTCTCCTTGTGGGTCACATCGCATGCCTGGCAATTAACACCCTGGGAGGAGCTATTCATACCTTAAGACTTCACTATGCGGAATTCTTCTCAAAATTTTATGAAGGCGGTGGGGCAAAGTATCTGCCCTTCCATGCCTTGAGAGAAAGGACAGTTCTTGTGGAAAAATCAACAGGAGGCGAAAAAGATGGTGGTTGAAACCTCAGAGGCGGCTCTTGCCATGGTTGGCATAGCCCTCGGTGTGGGAATAGCAGGATTCGGCTCGGCTTTAGGTGTGGGTATTGCGGGTGCCTCTGCTGCTGGAGCAGTGGCAAGCAACCCGGCGAACTTCAGCAAACCCCTGATACTCCAGCAGCTGCCCCAGACTCAGGGAATCTACGGTTTCCTTGTGGGGATATTTATACTGTCGGGGGCGATACTGAGCGGAAAGACGGTTACTCCTGAGATGTCCATCGCAGCCATAGCAGCAGGGCTGACAATGGGAATCGCAGGGCTAACAGCAATAGGTCAGGGAGTTACATGTGCCGGTGGCATAGGTGCAGTTGCCAAGAATGATGGAGTTTTTGGAAAGGTCATGGTCTATGGTATCATGGCAGAGTTCTTTGCCATTCTCGGCTTTGTGATGGCGGTGATGATACTGCTGAACGGCGGGCTGCTGTGAAGGTATAGAAATGGGAGTCTTTCAGGCGCTGGTAGATGCATTTGGTTTTAGCGGAGCAGTGGCTCTGCTCTCCTTCGTAGCACTCCTGATAGCGATATTGGTGGCGGTTCAGCCAGCCTCATGGCTCCTGTCCAGGGCGCCCTATATCTTCCCCGCCTCTTTTATAAGGGGCGAAGAGGGCAATATGCTAAGCAGACGCACTCTGGAAGAACTTACAGAGGCTGGGAGCCTTGAGGGGGCCATCGCCCTGCTTGAGAACACCAGCTATGCTCCCTATGTGAACCTTGAAGAAAACCTGGAGCTGAGCTTAAAGGTGTATCTGGCTCATGTGAATGAAGATGTGCTGAAGATTGCACCAGGTAAGGCAAGGGAATTTCTGGAAATTATGATAAGGGGCAGGTGGGACGTGGAGAATATAGTCTTTATTTTGACAGAGAAATTCTCCGGGCAGAGGATATTTGAACTTCCAGAAGACCTCATCCGCCTGGGAACTCTACCCAGAGATACCATAAGCTCTCTCCTGGAAGCGGCAGACGTGGAAGACGTGGTTTTAAAACTTGAGAAAACTGCGTACGGCGAATTTTTAAAGAATGGGTTAAGAGAATGGAAGGCCACCGGTGCTCTCTCCTCGCTGATAGAGCCCCTGTACGGGTATTACAATTCAAAGCTTCTGGATGCGGCTTCATCCCTCAGAGGAGAGGACAGGAGCATTACGAGGACTATACTGGGGATGAGGATAGATTCAAGGAACATCATCACCCTTCTGCGAATGAAGAACGATGGCATACCTCCTGAAAGTCTGGAGAAGTATCTGGTCCCGGGAGTAGAACTTTACGGAGAGGTCTCTCCAGCAGTGCTGGAAGAGAATGTGCAAGGAATCCTGCACCATCTTGCAGGGACAAGTGCCTATCCGGAGATGTTCTTCAGGGCAATCAGGAGTTATGAGAAGACTAGAAATCTTAATGATGTTGAGAGGATACTCGAAGCTGAGGTGTTGCGCCAAGTCGAGGAAATCTCATCCTCTCAGGTATTTAATATTGGCATTCTCCTGGCCTATTTACTGTTGAAGGAAGCTGAGATAAACCGGGTGAGAACTGCCCTGTTGGCCTTAAAAAATGGGATGAAGGAAGATGAGATTAAAAAGCTGGTCATGGAAGCAGTATAGCAAGCATCGAAGAAAATCAGGGACGATAGAAGTACGTATTCTGGGGATGAGTCTCTCCTATCAGGGATTACTGATTGGCGGATTGACCTTTCTCCTGATACTCGCGGGAGCTGCACCGGTCTATATTTCCCTCACCATCTTCCTTTTAATTGCGGGCATCTCCCTTGGCATGTTCTTTGTGTTCCGCAGCTTCCCATACCTGAGGAGATTCTATATCGGTAGCGCCTTAATTTCTACCTTGGTCGTCGCAACCCACATTATCTATCTCAGGGGGGTAAATCTTACCTGACAAGAAGCACATTTGTATCTGCCTTTTCCACAACGTGCAGTGAGACATGCCCCAGCAGGACCCTGTGGAGCTTGCTCAGGCCACGGGGGGCGAGAACAACGAGGTCACAATTTTTTCCCTCTGCGAGTATCGCCTCCCTGACATCACCTATTATAATCTTTTCCTCCACTTCAATTTCTTCCATCACTCTTTTTGCTTTTTCTATTGCCTTTTCTGCATATAACCTCTCGTCCTCATTCTTTGCCACCGAAAGGATTATTATTTTTCCATCAATACCTCTGGCAAGTCTCCCTGCAAACTTTGCTGCGCTAAGCGATGGCTCACTGCCGTCGGTACACACGAGTATTCTCTCGATATGCTCGCCCCTTCTGTAAATCAGTGTGGAAACATGGGAATACTCTGCAAGCTTCTTGGTGAGCTTTGTCTCCACGTCCCCGAATATCAGAAGTTCATAATCCCCCTTTTCAATCTCATCGAGCACCTGGGAGACCAGCTCGCCTCCGCGGCTCAGCTTCACCACATCCCTCTCCCCCAGCACCCGTGTTATATCTTCAAATACCTTCCTCTCCTCTTCTTTGTCCACCTTTCCGAGCTGAATGCTGAAAGGCGAGTAGTACTTCTGAGCAATATCGCTCCTCACGCATAGCGCAGTAATACTACCGCCGAGGGCAGAGCTGATTTCCTCAGCAACTTTCAGAAGTTTTTCAATCTCTGGATAGGGTGGACACACCAAGAGCAGTGTATTCAAAAAGTCACCTCCTCTCTTTGCACTCTCTGAACATATCTTCCTCACACCTCTTACATATATTTTTATCGAGGTATTTAAAGGCGCTGGAAATGGCCTCCTTCTTGGTCTCATGGACCTCTATGTGCTCTATTAGACCCGCCCGGGTAATTGCCCTGAGTGCCTCTTCATCCTCCAGATGTATCATCAAGAGCTTCACATTCTTTCTCTGCAGCTCCTCAACAAGGTCTCTAAGGGCGTCAACACCGGAGGTGTCGATGTAGTAAACCGCAGCCATATCGATGATTACACATCTCACCTCTCTGTTGATGTCCACTAGGCGGAGAATCTCATCTCTCATATGCTCGGCGTTCACATATATGAAGGGTCCCTCCGGCTTCAAGAGGAGCAGCTGTCTGCAGCCAGAGCTTTTTACCTCTGCACAGGCTACAAAGTAGCCTGTTTCCCTGTCCTTGGTGACAACATAAACACTGGTATGCATCGTCTTCCAGACATAAAGCGCCAGGGCGAGCACCACACCAACAATTATTCCGTCGTCAGGCTTTGCGATTATCGACACCCCAAAGGTTGTGAAGGCTACGATGCCGTCGTATTTATTTATCCTGTAAATCTCCAGAAGCTGCCTTGGCTGGAACAGCTTTATTACGGCGAGTATCACAATCACCGCCAGCATGAACTTGGGAAGGTAGTAGAACACGGGGGTTAGCACTGTTATTGAGAGGAGAGCAAGCACGCTGAAGATTATTATCGAAACGCCTGTGCGCGCGCCGCTTGCCCAATTAACGCTGGTGCCTGAGAAGCTGCCGCACACCGGGTAGCCCCTGAAGAAGGCGGTGACAATATTCGCCAGCCCCTGCCCAATGAACTCTCTGTTGAAGTCCACCCTCTGCTTTGTGTTGTAGGCTACAATTTTGGAGATGGAGTAGGTTTCAGTCATTCCCACTATGGCTATGACCACAGCCGAGGTGAGGAGTGCACCCAGCCTGCCCAAATCCCCTCCGGGAATCACCGGGGCAGGCAGCCCCTGGGGCAGACTGCCCACGAGCTCAACACCCCTGTCCCCTAGGTTCAGGAAATAGACCACCAGGGTGATAGGTATAAGAACAATTATAACCTCAGGAAGCTTCGGGTAGCGCTTATGCAGGAGTATCATGGAGGCAAATGCCACCAGAGAGAGGGCAAGGACCAGGGGGTTTGTTTCAGGGATGCCCTTGAGTATTTCCATGAACATCATGATTACATACTCCTCACGCGGGATATGCACCCCGAAGATATACTTCAGCTGCGTCGCTGTAATTATAAGCGCGGCTGCATTTACAAAGCCTATCACCGCCGCGTGGGATATTAGGTTTAGGATAAAGGTGAGGCGGAGCATGGCTATGAGCAGAATCAGGAATCCCACTATCAGCGAGAGCATGGCCGCGAGGGATATGTACTCCTGTGAGCCCGGCTCAGCGAGGGGTGAGAGGGCGGTGAATACAAGCACCGTCATAACACCCACAGGACCGGTGAATAAAAGCTTATTGCTTCCGAAGAGTATGGCTACAAGGGGCGCCACGAAGCTGGCATAGAGACCGTATATCGGCGGGAGTCCGGCAACCAGAGCATAGGCCATGGCCTTGGGTATCATACTCACGCCGAGGTTTATCCCTGAAATAAGGTCAAAATAGAAATATCTGGATTTATAGCCCTTCAGCCAGGAAATCGCAGGAATCACGTCTTCCAGATTCATTGTGCAATCACCTCATACTCAGCACGCACAGTGGGAGGAACAGAACCTAACCTTCCATGCACCTTATAAACACTAACCTTTGATTTCTGGGGCCACAAAACAAACGTTCCCATCTACCTCCTAGAGGAGTTTGGATAAAACAACCGGGAAGATGATTACCATTACCATATTTAAATTTTACTAACGCCATTGCAGAAATGTGCACGACTATTTATGCTTTGGCACCACGAGCACAGGTACATTTAGAAGCCTTCCCAGCTCGCTTATCAAACCCTCCGTGGTACTGCCGAGAAACATCTTGAAGAGATGGCTTTTCCCGGTGGGGGCGATGACTATGAGGTCGATGTCGCCGTGCTGATTCACATACTTTATAATCTCATCTGAGGGTCTGCCCCTGCCCTTTATTATCACACTCTCCACTTCTACGCCATTTTCCTCCCCCAGCTTCTTCACCCTGTCTATTATCTCCAGGGTGTCACTTTCTGTCTGCATCCTTCCCAGAAGCTCCCTCTTTATCTTAACCTTCCAGGTTTCCATGGAAATCTCCGGGTCGTACACATGGAGCGCAATAATCTTGCCTCCACACCTGCGGCAGAGCTTCACGGCATACTTCTCAGCAGCATATGCCGCCCAGGAGCCGTCTGTGGGTACAAGTATTTTCATTCTCTCCCTCCTGTGATCTTCTCATAAATTTTGAGAAACTCATCCCAGTGCTCCAGCATGTTGTCGGTGAGGAAGTACATCACAATGTAGGTATGTTCTGAGGTTTCGACTATCCCGTGCTTTAGCAGAATGTTCAGGTGATACCTTACAGTTGTGTAGTCCATCTTGAGCTTCTGGGCCAGCTGGTTGGCGTTGCTCGGCCTCTCGTGGAGCATCTTTACTATCTTTGCTCTCACAACCCCGCCCTTGGTCACACCGAAAATCCACCAGAGGAGCTTTTTATTCATGGTCAACTACCTGTTGCACAATCTATACAACAAAGCTTATATATTAATCCTCAACATCTATTTTCTGAAGGAAATGGATGACTTTATTCTTACTGCAAGGCTGGTGTTCAGCGTAATAAACCTTGCCATCCTCAGCGTGTTGGTTTACATCTTTTTTAAGCGTTACCTCGAGCTAAAGTCCACCTTCACACTGGGTTTTCTGCTCTTCGCCCTGGCGCTGTTCTTCAGAACCTTCTTTGCAGCACCCATCATAAAGGTCTTTGTCTTTGGTGTTGAGACCTCCAATGTGGTGGACCACTATAGGCTCATAGCAGATGTATTTGAAACCCTTGCGCTTTCTATATTCATCTACCTGAGCACCAGGTAGAGGGGTGCCTGCTATTTTGAGATGTGGGAGAGAGTTGGGAAAAGTATGGTACATCTTTAAGAAAATTTTCCTAATACATTTGGAAAATAAATAAATACTGTGCTGTTTTTAGTATAAATTAAATTGATTTAGGAGGATTTGTGCAATGGCCGACAAAAACGTGGTAATTGCAGTTACGGATGTAGGGGTTTTGAACAAGACCCTGCCCAGCATGGTGGAGTGGATGAAGAAGCTGAGTGGGAATGTCAGGGCTACGCTGCTCTATGTCGCAGAGGTTAATGACATGGAGGCAGCCACACCCGTGCTGGAGGAGATGAGAATTAAAGAGGCACAGCTCAGAGAGCTTGCGGAGGAGTTTGAACAGCATGGTGTAGAGGCAAGGCCAAAATTGAAGGCTGGAAGGGTCGCGAGTGAGATAGTGCAGGAGGCAAGGAAAGTGGGAGCCTTTGCCATACTCATGAGCACCAACGGCAGGAGCGGTTTTTCAAGGGTGCTTGCGGGGAGCATGATTGAAGAGGTGATAAGGCGCGCATCCTGCCCGGTGGTTGTGTTCAAGCCCAGGTTGCTGAAGTTCACCGATAAGATTGCACTCATCCTCTCTTCCAAGATTAAAAAACTCAGTGCAAGTGCGGCTGAGCAGGGATAAAGGAGGCGGTATGAATGGAGAGAAATGTTGTACTGGTAGTGAATACTGCCGTGGATTCTGGTGATTCCCAATCTGCGCTGGACTTTGCAGAGTTCTGTGCAGAGTGGCTTGTTGGGCATGCCAAGAGAGGCATGAAGAA
Source organism: Candidatus Pyrohabitans sp. (assembly GCF_054014795.1). NCBI lineage: Archaea > Methanobacteriati > Candidatus Hydrothermarchaeota > Candidatus Pyrohabitans > Candidatus Pyrohabitans sp. The sequence goes on from NZ_JBPMGE010000086.1 coordinate 14,919, forward strand.
CAGGGCGACCTTACTCTATACTGTGAAGTCGCCTGAGGATGTTGAGAGGGCAAGAGTCCTGCTGGGTAGAGTTGTCCCGGTCTTTGAAAAGCGCGGGATAGAAACAGAAATCTGTGTGCGTGTAAGCCCAGTTGAGAACCTGGCCCGTGAGATAAATGCGCTTAAACCTGAGGTTGTCTTCTTCGCAGAATCAAAACTTGCAAAGCATCTCAAGAAGCACACACTCGGGCTGCAGGTGGAGTATCCCAATCCGAGGAAGAGGGAACTCAGGGTCTCCGCAGCCTACGGTGCGGCGGCTTTGCTGCTTTATGCTGTGATATTCGCATCCTTCGGGATAATTAAAGGTGTACTGACCCAGAAGGGCTTTGTTTCAGTGTTTCTGATTCTCGGCACAGTGCTTGCAGTGGCCTACATCTACGGCAATACCATTGCCCATGCTTTAAAGTACCTGGGCATCAAGCCAAAAGCGCACTGAGGAGGCGAGTTGAATGGGCGGATTCATACCACCACCCAGTGGATTTGAGGTCGATTTCATGGACCTGACCATTGCCAAGGCGTTGGCAGTGGTTCTCCTGGGCTTTATAGGCGGCACCCTGAGCGGCTTCCTGGGTAGCGGGGGCGCCTTCATAATGACCCCCGGCATGATGAACCTGGGTGTGCCGGGTATTCTCGCTGTGGGCTCAAACATAACCCACAAGTTCGGCAAGGCTATAGTGGGCTCGCGCAGCCATGGTGAGCTCGGGCACGTGGATAAAAAGCTTGCGATGATGATGGTAGTTGGTCTCCTTGCCGGTGTGCAGGTGGCGGTGAAGGTCAACTCTCAGATATTCGAGTCCATGGGCAAGGCTGCCTCCAACCTGTACATAAGTGGCATCTTCATAATAGTGCTCACAGCCATAACAATTGTTATCCTCAGAGACCTTCGTGGAGGCGAAAGGGAAAGCTCGGGAAACACAGAGCTTGTGGAAAAGATTCAGGGCATTAAGCTCCCCCCGGTGGTGCACTTCGATGTTGCCAGGATAACAATCTCCCTCTGGTTCCCCCTTCTGGTCGCCTTTGCCACGGGTTACCTCGCCGGTACAATAGGTGTTGGAGGCTTCATAGGCGTGCCTGCGATGATATACCTGCTCGGGATAAGCACCCGCGTTTCTGCGGGTACTGAGCTTTTCCTTGCCATATTCTCAGGTGCCTGGGGTGCGATAAACTATGCACTTCGGGGGTATGTTGACCTCCGCCTTGTGGTGCTCCTTTACCTTGGCTCCCTAATAGGCGTACAGCTGGGAGCAATAGCCACCGAGATAGTGGAGCAGCGCGTGGCAAAGCTGGCACTGGTGACGGTGATAGCCACCTCCGACCTGGGCAGGGTGGTAATGGTGCCGGAGTATCTCAGAAGGATGGGATACCTCAGTATGAGTGACAGCACCGGTAATGTGCTCAGCATGTTAAGCACGGCGCTGCTCTTTGGCGGTGCGCTGCTCGCGATAGGTGTGATTTTCAAGAAGGTCAGAGAGGCGGCTGCGGTAGATAGAAAAGCTAAGACGTTAAGTCACCATTAGGAGGTGATAGACATGAACATCTATTCACATATTCTCGTGGCCACCGACGGCTCAAAGTTCAGTGAGGCCGCGGTGTGCTATGCAATGCGCCTCGCCAGGGCTACGAAGGCGAAGCTCACAATTATCCATGTCGCCAATGTGCATGGCTACGTGGAGGTGCTGTGGCATGACATGAAGAAGAGGTACAGGGAGGAAGGAGAGAAGGTACTAGAGGAGGTGAAGGAACACTGCGATTTGGAGGGTATAGAGGCGGAGGCTCTGCTTGAGGAGGGCGTGCCCTACCTCAAAATCGTAGAGGCGGCGAAGCGGCTCCACTGTGACCTGATAGTTCTGGGGAGTCATGGTCATTCTGGGCTGGAGAAGATTCTCCTCGGGAGCGTGGCTGAGCGGGTGATAGGTATCTCTCCCGTACCTGTGGTTGTTGTTCCGCCAGATGTGGAAAAGCACCTGGTGGGGAATTTGAGGGGCAAGTTGAAGTAACAGACAAATTTGTTCTGTGAACAGTAATAAACCATTTTTTGTTTTTATTTGCCCGAGGTAACCATATTTTGAGATTTTTTTTGTATGCCCGAAGAACAGTGTTTCAGGATATTTTATGCCTGAATATGTTTAAATTCAATATAAAAGGAGGTGATGTGCGTGAGAGGTGTGTTGATTGCGGTGCTTACAATTGCAATGCTTGCCGTACCCACCTATGCGCAGGAGACCAATGTGGTGGTGCTTGTATCCGACAACCCCGCTGACCAGGCGGTGGCACAGCTTCTGGTGCAGAAGCTCAATGCTTCGCTTGTTGTTACACCCTGGGGTACCCTCAGCGATGAGGCTGTTGTAAAGATAGAAGCGAGCGGCGCAACGATGGTCTACGTAGTGGGCGGTCCTGTTGCGGTGCCTGATGTCGAGGTAAAGATAAAAATCACAGTGAAGAGAATCGCGGGCAAGGATAGATATGAGACCGCTGCTATGGCGGCGGGCATGTGGAATGAGAGCAACGAGGCGATTGTGGTTGAGGGTATGGATGAGCAGGGTATAAAGGAAGCGCTGAAGAAGGCGAAGGCCAAAGGCGTGCCCATCCTGCTGGTAAAGGATGATGAGGTGCCGGAAGGTGTCGAAAAGGCTATTGAGAAGCTTCGCGCAAAGAGGCTGCATCTCATACCCGCGCCCAATATGAATCCCATGAAGATTAAGGAGAGGTTCAGGGAGCATGGTGTTGAGGAGATTAATGAAACCCGTGTGGATTTCGCGGAGCGCGCTGCCGAGGCCTTGGAAGAGGCGAGAGAGGCAATTGCAGAGGCGGACTTCAATACCAGCAATGTAACAAGCGGCTGGGAACTGGCCGCAGCCAGGCTGCTGATGAACGCAAAGGAGCATCTGGAGCGGGCTGAGACTGCGTACAACGAAAGCAAATACGGCGAAGCCTTTGGCCTGGCGGTGGCAGCCAAGCACCAGGCAAAGGCCGCAAAGAAGATGCTTGAGCACGTAGCCCCGGGATACTTCAAGCTCCACGTGGATGCGGCTGAGAGGGAAATAAAGGAATACGGTCTGGAGAAGGCAAGGGAGAAGATGGAGAAGGCCATGGAGAGAGCTGAGAAGAGACTGGAGATGGTAAAAGAAAGAATGGAAAAGGCCAGAGAGAGAATGGAAAAGCGCACAAAGGCAGGAAAACAGGAGGACACTGAGGGCAAGTTTGAGCAGAAGTACAAGAATACCACCAACACCACTATTGAGCATGAAAGCATGCCAGAAAGCATGGGCGGGCGATGAAACGCCCCCCTTTCCCTTTTTTCTTCTAAGACACTTTTACTAGCAATTTAAATATATGTTGTGCCATATTTTTAATCTTAAATTAAGGAGGAGCTGATTTGGAATTTGCTCAGGGTCTTGTAAATGCATCGCCCTTCCTGGTGGTGCTTATTGGAGCCGGTGTGGGCTTTCTTGCAGGTCTTGTGGGGGTGGGAGGCGGCACCTTCATGGTGCCGAGCCTCGTGTACCTCCTAAACGTACCCATAAAGATAGCCATCGGGACAGACCTTCTGCAGATACTCGCCACCGCAAGTTCAGGGGCCTACCGTCATTTCAAGCAGAAGAGTGCTGACCCGCTACTCGCACTCATGATTCTGCTTGGAGCCGTTCTGGGCGGGCAGATAGGGGCGCATGCAAACAAGCTGCTTCCCGGCTCTACGGTTTCCACAATCTTCGGTTTCATGGTTCTCTTAGTAGGGGTGCAGTTTATTTTCTCCCACATCATAAAAAAATATGAAAAGAGAGGCATAGAGGCGCTGGAGAGGGAAATCGACCACATCAAACTCCTGCAGCATTTTGTCAAAGCCGGGCATACCGAGCCGCATGGGGTATTTCAGATATCACCTCTGAATCTTAAGAGGGTATTCCATGGTGATGTGTACACAATCAATATCCCCAGGGCGGTGCTCATAGGCCTTGTGGTGGGATTCTTCTCGGGTCTTATGGGCGTCGGTGGGGGTTTTCTTGCAGTACCCCTCATGGTGGGCATACTCGGGGTGCCAATGCACGTGGCGGTGGGCAGCAGCTTAATAGTGGTGATTGGAGCCGCCGCCTCCGGGGCTCTGGTCTACTGGGAGCAGGGCAATGTGGCGCCTGCAATGGCTGGATTCCTCCTGGCGGGAGGGATTCTGGGAGCTCAGGCGGGAGCCATAGCTTCAAAGAAACTGCCAGACATCACCCTGAGGAGAATCTTTGGTGCCCTCATGCTTATCATAGGTCTGAAGATGACCGGGATCATCTAGGTCTGTCTCCTTCTGAATGCACCGAGAAGCGTAAGCACCGGGATAATCTCCAGCCTTCCCAGCCACATGTGGAAGGCCATAACCACCTTCTCGATGCTGGTGTACTGGGTGAAGACCACAAGCCCATCGTTGCTCTGCGCCGAGGAAATCATAAAAAGTGAGCTCATTAAGTCATGACCCAGCAGCATGAAGATAAAGGTGCCCGAGGCTATGAAGAATATGTAGAGCAGTGCGAAGAGCAGCGTGGTAAATACCTCCTCATCGCTTAAAACTTTACCCTGGAGTTTGAAGGGCATCACCCGTCTTCGCGGGGAGGCGATTCTGCGGACATACCATCCCATTGCCTTGAGGATTATAACAAACCTTATCACCTTTATTCCTCCCGCGGTTGCGCCGTAGCTGCCGCCGATGATTATTAGGAAGAGAAGGTAGTACTTTGAAAGCTCGCTGAGGGAGGATATATCGATGCTTGCAAAGCCGGTGGTGGTCAGCGCAGAGACAGCGGTGAACACCGCATCTACTGCACTGATGCCGTCGAGGTAGAGGAGGAAGGAGAATAGCGCGATAATCGCCAGTATAGCCCTGACCTCTATGTTTGAGAGGAACTTCTTAATCTCTCCCTTAATTACGCGCTGATGAAGGGCAAAGCTCATCGCACCAGCCAGCATGAAGGGTATTGTGACAATCTTGGTCAATGGCGAAGCGGCGGTAAAACCCTCGTCGGTGAGTGAAAAACCGCCTGTGGATACTGCGGTAAGGGCGTGGTTTACAGCCCTGAACACGCCTTCTCCGCTCAGGTAGAGCACCAGTATCGCCGCCAGCGTGAGGTAGGAGTAGATATAGAAGATTTTGCGCGCCGTTCTTGCGAAGCTGGGCTCCAGGCGTTCACTTCTCGCCTCAGCAACATACAGCTTGGCTGCGACATTACCAGGGATGAACAGAGCCAGGAAAAGCACAATTATGCCTATGCCGCCAATCCACTCAGTCAAGCTGCGCCAGAAGAGCAGACTGCGGGGGAGCTGACTCGGGGTGAGTACGCTTATTCCGGTTGTGGTGAAGCCGGACATGGCTTCAAAGTAGGCATCCAGGAAGCTCGCTTTTGCACCTAACACATAGGGCAGACCTCCTATTAGAGCAATGAGCAACCAGCCCAGGGCCGAGATTATGAACGCTCTGCGGAGATTTAACTCCTTCCTGGGTGCGAACCTTCGGAGCAGAATCCCGAGCAGAGCGCATGCCAGCATGGGCAGAACAAAGGCGGGGGCGACGCTGTATTCGTTGAACACAATACTCACAAGAAGGGGCAGGAGCAGGAGGAAAGCCATGCTGAGGGTTATTGTGCCCAGATAGTAAAGCACTGTTATCATATTGGTGCCTCTTTTTCTATTTTTGCCCATCAGATACTTTATTTTTCTGGAGACTTGCCTTGCGATTTTTTAAATATTATATAAACAACAAAAGCGGCCGCCACAGATACGTATATGGACAAGATTTCAAGGAGAATATCCCTTTCGTGTTCTAAAAGATAGACAATCATTAAGACAATCGTGATTGTTATGAGGGAAATCGCAGCAAGCACGATACCCGGGTTAGCCTTGGTGACCCTCATCAACCTGAAGTTTGCAATAGCCACTGCAAGAGAGACAAGCAGGAACGTCATGCTTGAAAAGGCTACGATGGCTTCCAATCCCCCAAATATCAGGGAGAGGACAGAGAGGGCAAATAAAAACAGAAGAGCATTTTTTGGGGACGAACCTTTCTGTTTTCCTAGTAAGGATAGGTGGGAAGTATTTATCTCTCGCTATATCTGCCATCATCCTGCTCGCCCCGAAGAGTGTGCTGTTTATAGCCGAGGACGTTGCGAGCAGGGCAGCGAGGGAAACCACTGCGAAGCCGTATTCTCCAAAAATTGGCTTCATCGCCTCAGCCACGGCGAATCCTTTGCCCTTAAAATTTCCTCAAAGCTCAGAACCCCCATAACTGTAATCGCGAGTAGAATGTAAATCACAGAGACTATGCCAATTGAAAGGTAGACCCCGAGAGGTATGTTTTTCTCAGGCTCTCTGCTTTCCACAACCGAGTTAGTGATAAGCTGAAAGCCCTCAAATGCTACGAATACAATAGCACCTCCTAAGAATACCGAGGGAATGCCATGGTTGAAGAGGGGTTTGAAGTGCTCTGGGTTAACCAGAAAGAGCCCGGCAATCGCTGGATAGATAGCGGACTTCTGCTTTGCTCGTGAAAGATTTAAATAGTATGATTCATAGCATAATTCTATAAAAATATGGAATTGTGGTTTAGATGAAAAGTAAAGGCTTGCTTAAAAAACTCCACAGAGACAGGAAAGAGTTTGTTACTTCAGAGGATTTGGAAAAAAGCTCTGCGGCGACTTCTGCCTTAGCTATAAGAATACGTTAAATCCTCGCCTTCGGAACTTCTCCCGAATAAAACTCCTCTTCTGTTTTTGAACTCCGCCTTTTCAGCGATTTCTTTTCCGTTTACTTCTTTTGTCTTGATGTAGGTTATTATCCCGCTACCTCCGTATCCTTGTTGCATAATTTAATGCCCTATGTAGTCAGATTCCTCAGAAATCAAGAGGTTGCCATTCCCGTAATCTTGTTCTCCCTTGCGTCAAGGAGCTTCTTCTCAGGACTTATTTTATTCAGTGTTGAATACGTGGAGAATAAATCACATTGACAGCCGGGTTGAAGCAGCAGATGCTCTGCACTTGGCGACAGCTATAGAGGAGAAAGCCAATGTTTTCGTCACTCTTGATGAGAATCTGATAAATAACCATGCAATACAGAACAAGTTCAAATTAAAGATAAGGCATCCTTCTATGCTTTGATGCCTGCCCTTAGCTCTTTCACCAGCTCAACCGAACTTCCTTTATACTTGATAGCTCCCTTTACTTTCTGGTATCGTGCCTCAAGTTCAGGGTCCTTGAATTTAACTTCTTTTTTCATCCTGCTCACACTAATATTATCAATTATAACATATATATAAATATTTTTTATCCTGGAAAAGTAGACAATCACCGATTGTTCAGTGTTGAATACGTGGAGAAGGCAAGGCCTGTGAGTTTCTGTTGTTGAGAAAGCTTTAAAAAGATTATCTTTCAAAAGATAATACTATCTCAGGTGAGATGATGGACGACATCAGGCTGAAGATTATCGGGCAGTACGAGAGAAACCCTAAAGCAGTTTTCACAATAAACCAGATATCCAAGGCTTTAGGCGCGACTTACAGCCATGTCTATAAAAACATAATGAGACTTATTGATGAAGGCAGTTTGAAAAGAGTCAAGAAAGGTAACACTTCCTTGTGCTCGCTGAATTTGAAGAGCGACAGAACCCGGCTGATGTTAGCTATGGTTTCGCAGGAAACGAAGGACAAGTATTCAAGCAATAAAAAGCTCATCTCCAAGCTGATAAATGAGCTGATTGAATCATTGAAGTCGAAAGCTGATCTTAGGATGGTTGTCCTCTTTGGCAGCTATGCGAAGGGCACAGAGAGAGAGGATAGCGATGTGGATGTGCTTTTGATTGTAGACAAGGAAGATGTGGTGCATAGGGAGATCGGGACTCTTGAAATGAAATATGGGAAGAACATTAATCCCGTGATAGTGACTGAAGAGATGTTTGTGAAGATGTTGAGAGAGGAAAAACAGAGTGTTGCCAGGGAAGTGCTTCTGGATGGAATCGTGTTTTTTGGTTTTGAAAAATATTGGATGCTGGTGAGTGAGGGCATATGAAAACCAAGGAGTTTCTTGAGATGAAGCTGAGAGCCCTTGAAAAGAAGGAGCAGTTCCAGCGTGCAACGGGGATGCGGCGTCTCTCTGGGAATTATCTGGAAAAGGCAAGGCATAATCTTGTCACGACCAGGGCGTTGTGGGCGTTGTCTGAAAACGAGAATGTCAAGGAAGAGATAGGACTCTCTTCTGACTATGAAGGATATGACTGGGTTGTCGTTTCTTCTTACTATTCGATGTACCATGCTGCTCTCTCCGCGCTGGCCAGTATTGGCTTCAAGAGCAACAATCACATGGCAACAATTTATCTTCTGCACTATTATTTTGTTCTGAAGGGGAAGCTTGAGAGGAAGTATATTGATTATTTGGAGAAGGCACGAATTCTCGAGGAGAAGTATGTGGAGATGATTAAGCGGGCGAAGAGGACCCGAGAAGCGGCACAGTATTCGGTGGAAAAGAGCTTTGGCAGAAAAGAGGCCAGGAAGCTGATAAGCATGGCAACAGACTTTGTGAACAGGATAGATGAGATGCTCTCAGAATAACCCGACAATCGCCGAATATTAATATTTATAAATCTTTGCCACCAATAGATAATAACACAGCTCTGAGGTTGGCGGGTGTTAATCTCTCCAACCCTCCGGGTTGTAGATAATAACAAAGAATCAATACTTTATAAACAATCGAGGTGGAGTTGCCATGCAGGAGATTTATGATGCTGTCATGGACGGCAGGGACATTTCAAGAAGGGCATTTCTTAAAGGCACAGCTGTAGCCGGGCTTATGGCTCTCGGCGCAGGATGCCTTGGAAAATCAGATTCTCCTGGAAAAACACCATCCCACCAAAACATAGAGCCGCCCATTCCCTACTATGTCAACGGCAGGAAGATAGGCGAGTTCCATGT
>NZ_JBPMGE010000087.1:0-12866 GCF_054014795.1 Candidatus Pyrohabitans sp.
GCAGCAATTGTCCACGAGGGAAAGACAGCAGAAGAGGCAATGAGAATGCTGAAGTAGCGAAACCCTTATTACCTTTCCATGCGAAGGTGGCATATTATGAAGTTTTTCTGGACTCAGGCTACTTCCGGCGAGAGCTGGGATGATAGAAAGGCTGTGATCACTGCGAGCCTGGAATCTGGTGCAGCGGGTGTGGTGGTGCGCAGTGAAGACAGGGAAAGGGCTGCAAAGCTGGGCAGAATAACACTGGTGTGCGAGGGCGATGGCTGTGAGGTAACGCTCGTGCGCTGCCCTGGTGAGGAGCTTCCGACCAACTTCGAGGAGCTGGGGTGCGTAGCTCAGGTTAAGGAACTCAAGAAGAAGGGTAAGCAGGTCGCAGCCTATGTTGAGATTCGCAGTAAGGCCCACGAGAGGCTGGCAGCGCTCCTTGCGAAGCTCGCAGACTATATAATCGTCGTCGGGAAGGACTGGAAGATAATCCCCCTTGAGAACCTCATCGCAGAGCTTCAGAAGGAAGAGGTAAAGGTTATAGCTGGGGTTAAAAGCGCCGAAGAGGCAAAGCTGGCACTTGAAACCCTCGAGGTGGGCACCGACGGCGTGCTCCTGGAGAGCAGCGATGTTAATGAAATAAAGCGCGTGGCCGAGCTTGTGTCAGGGGGTACAGAGAAGCTTGAGCTAAAGCCAGCGAGGGTCACCGCGCTTACCCAGGTGGGCATGGGGGATCGGGTTTGTATAGATACCGCCTCTCTGCTTAGGATAGGAGAGGGGATGCTCGTGGGCAGTCAGGCGGGCGGACTATTTCTTGTGCATTCTGAAACCCTGGAGAGCGAGTACGTCGCCTCGCGTCCCTTCCGGGTTAACGCAGGCGCAGTGCATGCCTATGTGCTCGCCCCCGGCGGGAAAACTCGCTACCTTAGCGAGCTAAAGGCTGGCGATGAGGTGCTTGCCGTTGACGCCGAGGGGAACACCCGCAGCGTTGTGGTGGGAAGGGTTAAGATAGAGAGGCGCCCCCTAATGCTGGTCGAGGTTGAGGTGGAGGGCAACTCTTACAAGACCCTGCTCCAGAATGCCGAGACGATTAACCTTGTCACCAAGGAAGGAAAACCCATCTCCGTGGCGAAGCTCAAGGTGGGGGATGAGGTGCTGATTTACTGCGCCGGCGAGGGCAGACACTTCGGCATGGCTGTGGAGGAGACGGTGATAGAGCGGTGACTACCCTTTATCCACTGCTCTTTTAAACGCGGCAAGGTGCACATCACCGGCAAAGTGCAGAGGTGCCTTCTTACCCTGCGCAATCTCGTAGCCCGCGGCGCCCCTGCATATGAACTGCACCTCGAGGGCGAAGCGATGCTCCGCTTCTTTCAAAGGAAGGCCCACAACCTTCTCCGCAGCCACCCAGGTGGCACCGCAGGGGGCACCCTTCCTAACCCTTACGTTCGCGACTTTTCCCTCCTTCAACTTCACCTCAAGCTCAGGCGTGCCAAAGCGGCGGGCGTATTCTCCCGCCTCATCCACCTCACCAAGACCACAACAAGTTGGCGGAGTTATTGCCCCGGATATACGCCTGCCCGGGGCGATGATGGGCACCCCCTTGCCCTTCGCAATCTCGGCAAGAAACTCGCTCAGGTCAGGATGATACAGGTAGTCGAGCACAAGCTCTGCCTCAAAATCGGCGGCTATGTAATCCTCAGGCTCATCTATAATCTCCGGGAGCGCCTCAGGCACAGTAAATATCTCCGCTATCTCCACACCCCTGGCGTGCCTTTTTATACCCTCTATCTTCTGGAGCCCTCTCTTCCCTCTCTGAAAAACAACAACACGCATCATGGACCCGGCTGAAAATCTGGGCACCTTCTGTTTTTCTCTATATTCAGATTGCAGCGGTTGTGCATAAGACACCTGTACAGCAGTTTGTACTCAGTTATAATATCCTCCAGCAGGGCACAGTCCTCGCATCTTACCATGGCACCACCACAGCACGCTGGGATTTAGGCTCTTTGTGGGATTATGTATATAAATTTTTCCATGCTGGTTCTGTTATGTAGCATCCTGAAATCATTCCCCAGCCTTTATACCTCTTGCATGTAAAAGCTTACACCAGCAAAAATCAGGTGGATTATTAGCTGCTGAAATACCCCCTCCTTTCCATAAGGGGTCTGGAGCACTAACCTGTTCCGATGCTTCCGCATTCGCCATGTTAAGTTTATTCATCGTCTCCTTGTCCACAGGGAATGATTTTGCCTCTGCAGTATAAAATATTGTGGATAATTTTTCTGATTTCCGGGAGTCTTTTTGCCTCAAAATCTGGATGCTCTTTGAACCATTTTTGATTGAGAGGTGAAGGATGAGGAAGGACAATTGTTAATTTTCCATCAATTTCTTGATTATTAAATATCAGTTCAGAAAAGTCCTTTTTCGGGAAGAAGTATTTTGCAGCGTAACGACCTATTAGGATGATTATTTTGCTGTTTACAAATTTTATTTCCTGTCTTAACCATTTGTCTGCACAATGCCTTGGAGGTTTTTTATCTCCACCATTTTGGCGTTTCCCGGGATAACAATGTCCAATCCCTGAAATATAAAAATTGTCATCATTATAGAAGTCCTCATCAGGGATTTGATACCATTCACTTCTTAATTTTTTGCCACTGGCATCATTAAAACATTTGCTGGTCTTATGAACATTTTTTGAAGGTGCCTGACTAATTTGCAAAATTTTTGCATTTTGATTGCCACTAAAAACAGGGTTTGGTTCAAAGCCAAAAAGGCTTCTACAATCTCTACATGCTTTAATTTCTTTGATTAATTCAGAAAAATTGTTCACCATAATATGTCAGGAATAAAAAGTTATCGTCAGAAATAGACCACGCCTAAAGTGCATTTCACTAACTTTTTATCGCATAACTTCCAAAAAGGAGTTGAAACGAAGTTTTAGAAAGTTGAGTCTCACCCTCAACCCCAATATTTTTAACTCTGAAGAGCGATACAATGCCTGTGGTGGCTATGAAGACCATCGAGCTTAAAGATGAAAAGGTTTTAATGATTGACCAGACACTTCTCCCGCGAGAGGTTAAACTTATAGAGTGCCACGACACCGAGTGCATCGCAGAGGCCATAGAGAACCTGAGAATACGCGGTGCACCCGCCCTGGGCGTGGCTGCTGCCTTCGCCCTCGCCCAGACGGCGCTGAAGTATGCAAACTCTCCGAGGGAGGCTGTACTTGCCGAGCTAGAGAAGACATACAGGCGCATCAAGGCTACCCGCCCCACCGCTGTGAATCTTCACCTCGCCCTTGAGAGGGTTATGGGCAGGGCAAGGGAGAGCAAAAAACCTGCTGAGGCAGCATTTAAAGAGGCTCTAAGAATATACGACGAAGACTTTGAGGCGAACAGGAAGCTGGGGGAATATGGCGCTGAGCTTCTCGAAGATGGCGACGTCGTGCTTACCCACTGCAATACCGGCGCCCTTGCAACGGCGAGCTATGGCACAGCTCTCGGGGTTATAATCACCGCCTGGCGTCAGGGAAAGAAGCTCAGGGTCTTTGCAGATGAAACCCGCCCCCTGCTCCAGGGCGCTCGTCTCACAGCCTGGGAGCTGGTTCAGGAAGGCGTGCCGGTGACTGTCATCCCAGACAGCAGCGCGGGTTATGTGATGCGCACCCAGGGAGTGAGCAGGATAATCGTGGGCGCAGACAGAATCGCCGCCAATGGCGACACAGCCAACAAGATAGGCACATACTCTCTCGCTATACTCGCAAAGGAGCACGGGATACCCTTCTACATAGCTGCACCCCTATCTACAATAGATCTCAACACACCCACAGGAGAGGGTATACCCGTAGAATACAGAAAACGCGATGAGGTAGAGTTCTTCAATGGTCAGCGAATTGTGCCCCGGGAGGCAGATATACTGAACCCTGCCTTCGACGTAACACCAGCGAAGTACATCTCCGGCATAATAACCGAAGCAGGCGTACTAACCCCACCCTACGAGGAGAGCATACCCGGAGCCTTCGAAAGAAAGCGCTAAGTTATTTATATAAACCAGGGGTTTAATGCTATTATGCGCCTCTACCTCACTGTACTTCTTATGCTGCTTGTCCCCCTAGCCTACGCAGATAGCGGGCTGAGCGTAGCAGAGCACAACATAACCTACCTCCTGGGTAAGGAGAACATCACCGTTTGGGAGGATATACTCCTGAAAAACAGACCCTTCTCTGTGACCTCGCCCGTATACTACCACCTTGCCCAGGGCGCAGAGAACATAGGGGTGGAGGTCACCGGCGGGGCAGACTACAGGATAGACGAGACATACGGAGGGGTGATCTTTGATTTCAAAAACGCCTACACCACGCAGGTTAGGGTAGGGCTGAAGTACTCCTACGCCTACAGTGCGCGGAGGGAGGATGGAAGCTACCTCTTTGCAGGCGAAGCCCTTAAGCGGGTGTATCCCTGGGGAATAAATACTGTCAACCTCCGCTTTGTTCTCCCCCATGGCTTCACCTTTGGCGATGTATCGCCCAAGCCGGAGGAGAAGGGAGAGGGCTACCTTCTTTACAGGATAACCTACCTGGACCCCCGCGCCTATGAGGGATTTCCTGTAAGCATCGAATATGCCAACTATCGTGAGCTGGCAGAGAAAAGTCTGAGTCTGGCAAAGGCGAGGGAGCATGAGACCTTCCTTGCAGTCAGTGACGCAAATCGCAGCATACAGAATGCCCGCAGCTATGGGGCAAACCTCTCAAAGGCGGTGGAAAGCTTCAATCAGACTCTCACCCACCTTCAGAACTACTTCCGGCTTTTGAAGGAGGCAGAGCTTATACTTGAGGAGGACAGCTACGGGGCATACAGAAAGGCATCCTCTGCAGTGGAGGAGCTGGAACTGGCGGGCATAAAGGCGAGAGAGGCCTACAGCAGGGCAAACTTTGAGATTCAGCGAGCCCTTGAGGAAAAGATAGCCACCTTCGAGGAGAACCTGAGCAGCCTGAGCAGGGAGGAGCCGAGAGTGGTAATGGTTGAGCAGCTCAGAGGCGGAGGGAACCTATACAAGTATGCCTTCTTTGCAATTGTTGTGCTCTTCTCAATCTTCATAGCAAGCGAGGCCTACCGCATACTGGCACCAAAAAGCTACCGCAGAAGGAGCAGCGTCAAGGATTTCAGGGTGATAGATGACCTGAAGGTCAAGAGATTCAATGGATTTGAGAAGAAGGTGGCAAAGGTCAAGCGCGGCGTTGACCTTGCGCAGGAGATTCGAAACCTGAGAAAGCGCAGGGAAAAGCTGAAGCTGGGTATAGAGAATGCCCGTAAGAAATTTGCCTCGGGTGAGATGAGTACTGAGCTTTACAAGCAGGAGAGATTGAGATTCGAGAGGGAGATGGATGAGCTGGATGTGAAAATCGCCCTACTGGAGAAGGAGCTCAAGGAGATAAAGAGGCATGAGGAAGGTAAGACAGATTCAGATTGAGAGAGGGATGAGTGTTGACCAGCTCATGCGCCAGTACAGCAGGGCTGGTGTGCTTGGAGCTGGGGCTCTTGGCAAAGCATGCGACATCCTCGAGGATATGGTTAAAGCAAGAGCGACAATATTCCTGGGCCTGGCAGGGCCTCTCGTTGCGGCGGGTATGAGGAACATGGTTACTGAGCTGATAAATCTGGGTGCGGTGAGTGCCATAGTAACCAACGGCGCAAATGTGGTGCACGATGTTCTGGAGGCGCTGGGCGGTGCGCATTATGTGGGCAGCTTTCACGAGGATGACCGAGTGCTGCACCAGGAGGAGCTGGGCAGGATTGGCAATGTTTACACCCGTGTTAAAGACTTTACCGCCTTCGAGGACTATGCTCAGGAGCTGCTCTCCGGCATCTCCGAAGAGAGGAGGAGGAACCTCTCAGTAAGGGAACTTACCTCTGAAATTGGGAAAAGTCTCAGGGACGAGGGCTCCTTTCTGAGGGCTGCGTATGAGCAGGATATACCTGTGTTCTCTCCCGCGGTGGTGGACTCCATGCTGGGTCTGCAGCTTTTCTTCTTTGCTGAGAGGCACAGCATAGTGCTCAATGCCCTCAAGGACATGAAGGAGCTTGCACAGATGGTTTTTGACGCCCCCCGGGTTGGAGCGCTCTTCCTAGGCGGGGGTGTGCCAAAGCACTACATCCTCGGGGCCAACCTCCTGCGGGGAGGAATAGACTACGGGATTCAGGTTACCCTGGACCGCGAAGAGGGCGGAAGTCTGAGCGGCGCAAAGCTGGAGGAGGGGATAAGCTGGGGCAAGACAAAGGAGGAGGGCAGGGTGGTAAGCGTGGTGGGCGACGCCACTGTTATCTTCCCCCTGCTGGTGGCAAGCCTCAAGGAACGTCTGGGAGGCGAACAATGAGGCTGCAAAGGGAGCACGGGCTAATTTTAGCCCTGGATATGACATCCCGGAAGGAAGCGCTTGAGGTCTGTGAGAGTGTGGCTGAGCATATAGACGCGGTGAAGGTGGGCTACCCGCTGGTGCTCTCCTGCGGGCTGGGCATTATAGGCGAGCTTGGCGATATTGGCAAACCCGTAATCGCAGACTTCAAGGTTGCTGACATACCCTATACCTCCCGCCTCATCTGCGAACTTGCCAGGCAGGCAGGCGCAAGCTTTGTCATAGTCCACGGCTTTGTAGGCGAGGATGTGGTTAAGGCCTGCGCCGAGGTGCTCGACATCTTCGTGGTAGCGGAGATGAGCCATCCCGGAGCGAGGGAGTTTATCCAGCCGGTGGCTGAGAGGATAGCTGAGCTTGCCAGGAGCTATGCGTACGGCATCGTGGCCCCTGCCACAAGGCCGGAGAGGATTGCGAAGCTGCGCTCCATCGCTGGAGATCTGGTGATAATATCGCCCGGCGTTAAGGCGCAGGGGGCTCGCCCGGGGGATGCGATACGCGCTGGCGCCGACTTCGAGATAGTTGGCAGAGGAATCTACGCCGCTGAGGAGCCGCGCAAAAGCGCCGCCGAGATTGCAGAGGAGATAGCTGCCGCCATTGGAGAGCACTCAGGTTAGCCTTCGAGAAGAGCCGCCAAGTAGAGGAGTACCACAATTCCCAGCGCGGGAAGAGCAAACCCCGACTCAAGGGGGATTTTTCGCATCTCCCTTTCAAAGGCTTCGACGCCTCCGCGTGTTGCCACGCCTCCAAGCCTGTTTGCTATCTTTATGCCCAGCGCAATGCTCCCGAGCATTGCAGGTATTTCCAGGAGGGCGTGGGGCATCAGGTAGGCGTAAAGCTCAGCAACACGTCCCCGGGAGGCAAAGCTCCAGAAGAAGGCGCTGAGCACAGTGAGGTTGGCAAAAAGGCTGAGCAGAGGAACAAAGTAGAGGTAGAAGAGGCAGGACCTGAGGGGAGAGCCTGTGCGGAAGCTTCTGAAGCGGGAAAGCACCACATAGAGGGGCTCTGAAAGCCTGTCCAGCATTGAGTAGGTTTCCTCAGAGGTCCGTCTGTAAATCTGGAGTTCTACATGACTCAGAAGTAGACCCAGGTATATAGTCACCAGAGCGGCGGCCGCATTTTTTAGAAATATGCTACCAGCGGGCAAACTCAGAAAGAGATGCGTATAGCCGCTGAGCAGATAGCCGGTAAATACAGCTGTCCCAATGAGTGCAGCAAGGCTTTTCCTCATTTCAGCAGAGCAAAGAAGAGCTTCCCCTTCTCTGTAATTTTGATAAATCTCCTGGGTCGGTCTCCGCGCAGATTTGTCTCCCTCACCCTCACCAGCCCCTTCCTCTTAGCCTCGTCCAGTGTGGCGTCAATCTCTTCACGAGGCTTTCCCAGCGCCTTTGCAAGGCGAACCTGGCACACCTCATCGTAGGCACACAGATTCAGCCCCAGAAGTCTGCACCTGCCGCATATGTCGTCCTCTTTTATGGGCAGAATCTCAGAAGCGGGGATGAAGCTTATTGTGGTCTTCATCTTCCTACCTGATTTAAGTTCTGTTTATACAGCTATTTAAAATTTCGGTGCTCAGCGCCCAGAATCCTGATTATCTCCTTCTGCATCTCCCTGCTGTGCACAGCCACGAGATTGAGCCTCTCTATCTCAAGAAGAGACGCCTCAAGGGGAGCGCCCCGCATATCTGTAACAGCACCACCCGCCTCCTCAACCACCAGCTTCGCAGCAGCGATATCTACATTGCGCAGATAGCTGCGCACATCAACAAAGGCATCGAAATCTCCTCTGGCAACATGACACAGCTCCAGCGCCGCGCTGCCCAAGGTGCGCACCCGCTTTATGCACTTGAGCAGGGGCATAAGCATCACAATGCTTTGTGGCGTGGAGTAGACACAAACAGTGGCTCTGCTCAGCTTTCTTGAGTCCACGCTTCTTATCCTTCGCCCATTGTACCACGCACCTCCGCCGCGCTCTGCTGCGAACTCATCGCCAGTGTGGAGGTTGAGCACATAGGCTATGCTAACATCAGCGAGGCTCGCATCCTCGCTGTAGGGCGAAAAAGCGATGGAAAGCGCATAGAAGGGCAGTCCGTGAAGTGCATTGAAGGAGCCATCGATGGGGTCAACCACTGCAATGTATTCAGGCTCCTGGGAGAGAGCCACACCACCTGCCTCCTCGCTGAGCACAAAAAAGGCTCCGCTCTCGCCAAGGTGGCGCATCACTATGCTTTCAGCCGTCTTGTCTATCACCTCTGTAGGCGTGCCATCTGCACCCATCCCAACGCAGCGCGAGGCATCACCGCTCTCGAGTGCCTCGCCAGCGGCAATGCGCACCTCTGCACCTATCCTCCGGGCAAGGTTAAGCAGTCTCACGCAGCTTAGATTGGCCGCATGGTTTATAATTTTTCGCCCAGAGCTGCCAGATTCCCTGCGCAAAGTTTAAATATCCGCACGATGAACTCATAATCTCTGAAGGAGTGAGAGAAAAATGGCGCAGAGACCTCTGGATGTGCTTCATAAAAGCTTGGATTCACCTGTACTGGTTGGCCTTAAAGGCGGCAGGGAGTACAGGGGCACCCTTAAAGGGTATGATATGCACATGAACGTAGTGCTTCAGAATGCCGATGAGATAAAAGATGGCAACCCGGTACGCAGACTCGGACTGGTGATAATACGCGGAGACAATGTGGTTTTCATATCCCCCTGAAGATTCAATAAATTGTTTTTGAAGCAGATTAATATCCTATAAGCCCCGATTATATGGTATTGCGGCCTAAGTAGAGTTGAGAATCTCTGTTCAAGTTTTGCGATATCTTTGCGCAAGATTTAAATTTACGGAGAATTTAACACCTATTAGTCATATTTTTGTGTCTGACAGGGTGTGGAGTGATAGTGAAGGTCTGTATATACCTCGAAATGGAAGAGAAGCTTGCAAAGTGCGGTATTGGCAGAGCTGTGGAGAATCAAAAGAGGGCACTTGAGCTAGCCGGCGTAGAATATACGACCAATCCAAGAGAAGATTTTGATATAATCCACATCAATACAATCGGCCCTAGATCTCTTTATTTAGCCAAGAAAATGAAACTCAAAGGGAAAAAGGTTATTATGCATTCCCATTCCCTTGCAGAAGACTTCAGAAATAGTTTCTGGTTCAGCAATGCTGTCGCACCCGCATTGAAACAGTATCTGAAGCGCTTTTACAACCAGGCTGATATGGTACTATGTCCAACCAGATATGCCATGAATCTGCTCAGGGAGTATGGTGTTACCAGAGAGGTCAGAACAATCAGCAATGGAGTCGACCTAAATAGATTTAAAGATGTGGACATGAAGAAAGAGGAGTCTAAAAGGAGGTTTTCACTTAATGGCACCGTCCCCTTTTCTGTAGGGCATGTTTTTGCCAGAAAGGGGGTTCGTACCTTCATAAGGGTGGCTGAGCATTTTCCAAATACCTTCGTGTGGTTCGGCAGGATATATCCCCCTCCCCTGGGTTCCAGAGAAATGACAAATCTGGTGAATAATGCACCAAAAAATGTGAGGTTCCCTGGTTTTGTTGAAAATGTTTTGGCCTATTCTGCGGGAGACATATTTTTCTTTCCCTCAAAATGCGAGCTTCAGGGGATAGTGGTTCTGGAAGCCGCTGCCTCAAAGAAACCTATTTTGATCAGGGATATACCTGTATATGAGGGCTGGCTCACCCATGATGAGAATTGTCTGAAGGCAAAGAACAAAGATGAATTCGTTGTGCAGTTAAAGGAGCTGATGGAAGATAAAAGACTGAGACGAAAACTCTTGACAAATGCATATCGGATGGTGCAGGAGCACAGCCTTGAAAATATAGGTTGTTCATTAAAAGACATCTATGAGTCTTTGTTAAAAAGATGATACAGGGGAAGTTTTTATATCCGTGTGCCCGGAAAGGTGAGGAAGATAAGATTTATTAGGGATATAATGGCATATATTTCTCCTGGAAGCCTGCATCGCTTCATTGACTATATCCCTGCAGGCACCGGAAACAGGGATTTTGAGGATGTGTGATGATGAAGAAGCGCCTGTGCATCGTAGCAGACACCTACCCGCCCAAGAAGGATGGGGTTATCACCTTTCTGCGCTCTGTGATACCTCTGCTGAAGGACCACTACGAGATTACCCTTGTTGCTCCGCGCTTCTCTGGGGAGAATGGCATTTTTCGGAATGTCGAGGTGGTGCTCACGCCCTACCTGCCTCTCGAGCTTGCGAACTACTACCCGGCGCTTCCAGACTCAAAGCTTGCCAGAGCCATAAGGCGCAGCGACATTGTGCTTGTTAACGACCTGGCGCCTCTGGGGGCGGTGGCGATTACACTGGCGGGTGCCCTGGGCAAGCCCCTCGGGGTATTCTGCCACCATGACGAGGCCACGATGCTCGAGAAGGCCTTTAAGCTCGACAGGCGCCGGTTTGTGCCGGATAAGAAGTTCAGGAGAATGATTGACATAATTGTAAAGAGGTACTACCGCAGGGTGGACATCTTCTTTGTTGCAACCTCACGCTTTAAAAAGAAGCTCCAACGCCTGGGGATTCCGGAGGAGAAGATATTCTTTGCCCCATTTGCAATAGATACCTCGCATTTTAAGCCGCTCAGCGGCGAGGATATGAGGAAGCGCTATGGTATCCCCCGCGATGCAAAGGTGGTGCTCTACCTTGGAAGGATGTCCCATGAGAAGAATGTGGAGACTGTGATAAGGGCGATACCCCGCATTGCTGGAGAAGAGCCCTCTACGTGGTTCGTCTTCGTCGGCGGTGGCGCAAGGCTCAGGGACTATCAGAAGCTCGCGGCGAAGGTGGCGAGCAACGCCAATGTTGTCTTCACCGGCTGGGTTGAGTGGGAGGAGGCTCCGAAGTACTACGCCATGGGAGATGTGTTTGTTTTCCCCTCCCTCCATGAGGCACAGGCTTTCGTGGCGATGGAGGCAATGGCGTGCGAGCTTGCGCTGGTGGTATCCCGCGACCATGGCGAAGAAAGCTACTACCGCGAAAATGAGAACTGCCTGTTTGTTGACAACCCGATGGACGAGAGGGAGGTTGCAGAGAAGACCCTCCTCCTGCTCAGGAATGAGGAGCTCAGGCGCAGGCTCGGGAAGAATGCCAGGAGGAGTATGCTTGCCTGCTCCTGGAACAGCCATGTTGCAAAGCTTCTCGAAGGATTGAGGAGGATGGAGAACAAGCAGAGGCTCTCGCGGAGGAAGCGCGTTAAAATGCTTCTCCTTAACAAGTACTTTGCCTCAGGCCTGGTTCTCCTCCTGTGGGCCAGCAGGGGAAAGACATGGTAATCACGCTAACCACCGACTTCGGCAACAGTGAGTACGTGGGGGCGATGAAGGGCGTGATTCTCTCTATCAACCCCCAGGCGAGAGTGGTGGATATAACCCACGGGATAAGGAGTTTTGATATCCGGCATGCCGCCTACGTGGTCAAGAGCGTTACCCCCTACTTCCCGAAGGGCAGTATTCACGTGGTGGTTGTTGACCCGGGGGTGGGTACACCCCGGCGAGGCGTGGCTATTGAAACAGAGGATTACTACTACGTAGGTCCTGACAACGGCGTGTTTACCTTTGTTCACGGGATAAAGCGGGCAGTTGAGCTCAAGCTGGAAGCGAGGTCAAGGACCTTCCATGGCAGGGATGTATTCGCACCGGTGGCTGCAAGGCTGGCGAAAGGTGAGGATATAGCAAGCTTCGGCGATGTGATGGGTGAGATAGCCAGGCTTCCCATTGAAGAAGCCAGGCTGCACAACAAGGCTATAGTCGGCGAAGTTCTGTGTGTGGATGTGTTTGGCAATGTGATAACCAACATCCCAGAACCCCTGCTCAGAAAAGCAAAAATTAATTATGGCGATAGGATTCGAATAAGGGTCGCAGGCAGGGAGCTGGAGATGCCCTTCCTTGCAACCTATGGCTTCGCTGAGAGAGGCGAACTCCTCGCCCTTGTGGGAAGCGAGGGTTATGTTGAGATAGCCGTCAACCAGGGCAGGGCCTCTGAGAGGCTCGGCTTAAAAGGCGGCGAAAAGGTGGAGATATGCGCGGTTTGCTGATTGGCAGGTTTCAGCCCTTCCATCTGGGCCACATATATGTGATTAAAGAGATCGCCAGGGAGGTGGATGAGATTATCATAGGCATCGGCAGCGCCCAGAAGAGCCACAGCTTAGAGAATCCCTTCACTGCCGGGGAGCGGCTGATGATGATATCGCGCAGCCTTTACGAGAACGGCATTCACAAGAACTACTACATAATCCCCATAAACGACGTGGACAACAACTCCCTCTGGGTCAGCCATGTTAAAAGCCTCACACCGCCCTTCGACAAGGTTTATTCAGGCAACCCGCTGGTAAAGCGGCTTTTTAAAGAGGCGGGTAAGGCGGTAGCTACGCCGCCGCTGTTCAACCGCCATGAGTATTCAGGTACAGAAATCAGGCGAAGGATGCTTGAGGG
>NZ_JBPMGE010000088.1:0-30275 GCF_054014795.1 Candidatus Pyrohabitans sp.
ATACGACGGAAGAAACTTTGCCCATCTGAGGATGCCCACCCCCACTGCTCCGGGCGCAATTGCGTGGAATGGCGAGTACTGGCTGATTGGAACGCTTGCAAATCCAAGATTCTCGGGTGCGCTGGTGAGGTACGACGATAGTAATGCGGTGACCAGCCTCACCACAGAGTTGCTGAAGTCCGTAATTGGAAAGGGAGGCAGCAGGCTAAAAGAGGAACCTGCTGAGGCGAAAGAAAATCTCACAGAGCATAGAGAACCTCAGCCAGAGAAGCCCGTATGCGGACCAACTGCGGTGATGCTCATCCTCGCTGCCCCGCTGCTCCTCCGCAGCAGACTAAAAATTTGAGAATGCCTTCCGGAACGCATATCCCATTTTATTTGTAAGCGTGCATTATCTCCTCGCCTTCTAAGAACACCAGACCGTGCCTCTCGGCATAGCGCTTTGCCTCGCGCCTGCTAAGCGCAAGGCCGTCGTCGCCCATCATCTCGCATATCGTCGCTATTGGTATTAAGCCGGCCATCTCAGTCAGAGCCACGCTAAGCTCAGTGTGCCCCCGCCTTGAGCGCACCAGGCCATCGGAGGCGCGCAGGAGTATAACATGACCCGGAGAGCGGAAGTTCCTGCCGAAGAGCGAGCGCTTCTCGCCGTTAAGCGAAGCAAGGCGTGCAAGCTCGCGGATGGTAAGCGCCCTGTCGGCATCGGTGATACCAGTAAATGTCCGCCTGTGGTTTATTGTTATGGAGAAGGAGGAGCGCTCGTCGTAGGGTATGTCGTTGGCCTCAAGCGCATTTAGCACAGGAAAGTTTGCAGCGGCACTGCTCAGCACGTCGCTGAGGAAAGGCAGGCCAAGCTCCCTGGCTATGGCGGGGTGCAGAGCGGTGCATATCAGCCCGCCGCCGTGCTTGCGCATTGTGCGAATGTGCTCTGGAGTTACAAACTGTGCCGCCGCCACCAGGTCGGTTTCTTCTTCTCTGCCCTCTCCATCGAAGATGAGCACCATCTCCCCGCGCTTCAGTGCTGCCATCGCCTGCCTAACGCCCATACAATCACCTACACAAATACCTTTACTGCAACCATGTCGCCATCCTCAAGCCCCAGCGTCTGCCTCAGGTTCACAGGAGCTATGACCTCTATTGTCGCCAGGCTGTGGTGGGTTCTCATGGGAAGCACCACAGCGGCGTGCTGCCCTTCAATCTCGGCATTGAAGCAGGTCACATCGCCCAGTCTTCTTCCGCCGTGGGTAAAGCCCTTAACCGCCATACCCCCCATATTCACCAGCTCCTGCCTTGTGCGTATATCCTCCTGGGTCTTAAGCGCAAGATTCAGCGTTCCCGGGTAGGGGGTGAAGCCCAGCTTTCTCTCGAACTGCCTCACATAGCCGGGCAGGGACATGTAGTAGCTTCCCTCGCCCAGGCCTGAGGTTACCTCTCCGCAAAGTGTAAGCGCCGCCTTGCCGGAATCGCCCAGGATGGTGCGAAGCTCAGCGTAAAGCTCGCCTATAGTGCGCTTTCCCTGCGCTGTGAGTTTCACGCGCTGCCCTCGAGGCAGGACCTCACGGGTTATATAGCCTGCGTCTTCAAGAAGTTTGAGCCTGCGCGAAGCCGTCTGCTGGGACACGCCCAGCAGAGATGCAAGCTGGGCAGAGGAGATGAAGGCATACCCGCGATATGCCCCCGCCTTTGCCAGTGCTATTAAGGCAGCGACTTCCATAATATCTACTCAATCTTTGGTTGCTAATCAATTCTGAGGTACCCGCTAAAGTAACAACAGAAAATTAGTAACCACGCCTCGCGCGCTCCGCCAGCACGTGCGCCCTTCGCAGAGGCTCTGGAAGTGCGTATCTGCGAGTGGTTTTTTTAACAACCTCAAGAGCTGTGCTCAAGCTGACCATATTGCCCGGGCTGAGGTATATCACCTTTCCAGCGCTGAGCAAAGCGTACCCCACCACCCTGTCGTTAAGCACTATCTCAGCAGGCTTTCCAGGTGTGGGTGTGCCTCTAATGCGCCCGCAGAGCAGGCGCTTTGCCACGCCTATACTCCGCCTGTGCAGGAGCACTCCCAGGTGGGATGCGAACCCACACCCAGTCGGGTGGGCGATGCCGTGTCCCTCAACCATGAGCAAATCATAGCTGGAGCGCAGCCTCCGCAGAGCTTTAATCACCGCCCCCATCTCACGGAAGGCAAAGAAGCCCGGGATGTAGGGCACATGCACCCTCTGCATAGCCGTCTTTTCCTCTATGGTGCGAAGGGTGGAAAGCTCCACCACCACAGCGCCGGCGAAGCACTCATCGCCGGTGTAGGCCGCATCCACGCCGACGATGCGCTCCACTTCACCAGAGGTGTCGCTAAGGGTTATTCGCCGGCTAAGCCTGTGCTGAATCTCAGCAAAGCGGGACAGGTTCACCATGGCATGGTAAGGTTTAAAAAGCGCGCTATTTAAACTTAGCCGGAGGCATGGAGATGACAGATATTCAGAGCGCAGGCGAGGAGCTGGAGAAGCTTCTCAGTCAGGTGGAGCGAATCACAGGGAAGCGGGACCTGAGCTATGCATCGCTTCTTCTGCAGATGCAGCTGCTTATGGAGATTAAGGAGCTGAGGGAGGCACTCAACGCAATCGCAGGCAGTATGCTCAGCTTTGCCCCGGAGGGAGAGGACATCTACGAGTACAGCTAGGCAATGTTCTTCTGCATCGCCCTGAGCCTCGCGCGTTCGCTGCCAAGCATACACGGCGGGCGGGGGACGCGTATAAACACGGGCGTCTCAAAAAGCTCATGGTCGAGGAGCTTCTCACCACGGGAAAATCTTCGTATCCTTCCCTTCACCTCGTCACGCAGGTTCTTGTACAGCGGCTCCGCCAGTTCAGCATCTTTTGTCTTGCCGTATATATCAGTGGATATGTTGCCCAGGATGTTCTGGTCTATCTTCGACTTGAACTGCTCAGCGCCGAATAGTGAGATTCCAACACTTCTGCCGCGGGCGGCGATATCGACGAGTTTCTCCTTAAGCGACGCCACCTCTGCGCTTGCATTACTAGGGGCATACTTGTTCAGCTCGTCCATGAAGATTATCAGCTTGTCCACCTTAAGGGAGCGGCGCTCAAGACGGGAGAGAAACTCGTCTATAATACGCTCAAAAATAAGCTTGCGCGGATAGAAGCCAAGCTGCTGGATGTCTATCACCCAGACCTCGCGGTCTGCTATGCTGTCGAAGGGTATGTCCACAACCTCATCTGCATAGCCGGTTATCAGCCCGTCGTACTTTGTCTCCAGCCCGCGGAGCTGGTTGTACAGCTTTCCCCACGTTGCCTTGTAGGTGCCGCGTACCAGCTCAGCCCAGCCCTTATCTTCGCGAAGAAGCTCCCTGCGCATGAACTCGAGGAGTTCAGTCAGGCTGTCAATGCCCTGTTCAGCGGTCATTCGCCTGAGCTCATAGAAGGCATTGTCCAGCTTTTCCTTCTGGTCCTGCGTTGCAGCCTTTAGCAGCGAGGGGATGTACTCCACTATCTCCTCCCACCCCCATCTGAACACCTCCGCGCTCTGCCTCAATGAATGGGGTCTGCCGTAGAAGTTGCTCGGAGCGAAAAAGCGGGCATTGAAGCCTCGGGGTGAGATGCCACACTCCCCATATATGAGCAGGTCCTCCTGGGTCAGCTCTGTTGAAGCCTCATCTATGTACAGCAAATCATCACTCTTGTTGTTGAAGATTACGCATGCAACTCTGCTATCTGCGTGGGTGAAGATTGATGCGAGGAGGAAGAGGAAGGTGGAGGTTTTCGTTGCCAGGCCGCTCATGCCTGAGATGTTCACATGTGCCCCCTCGTAGCCCAGCACGTACTCCTCATGCACCTTAACCGCCAGCATGGTTGTGTCGGTGTTAACAAATACCCCGAAGGGAAGATTGCAGCCTTCGACATTGAAGACCTCTTCCAGCTCCTCCCGTGTCGGGTAGCGCACAATGCCTTCCTTAATCGGGCGCTCCACCTGCTGCAGCAGCACCCTGGCTTTGCACACAATTATGCTCTGCTCCCTGTTTGCTGGGGTGAGAAGGGGGTCGTTGCCTCTGGGTAAGGCATGGGTGAGGAAGTCGTCCACATCCAGGTAGCTCTTCATCTCCTCCACCACGCCCATAACGCGGTTCTCAGGGCTCTCCACCTTCACTATTGAGCCTATCTGCAGGCTCGCCTCCTCGGGGGGTATCCAGAAGTAGAACTCGTTAGCGGTATTTGGTGAGGAGCGGGTGCCTATGGCATAGCCAAGGGTGCTCATGTCATGACCCCCAGCAGTGCCTTGAGCTTCTTTGAACCCGGAAGCTGTGTGCGCAGGTAGGCTTCGCAGCGCTGTATCGGGTATAGCATGTTGTGCCAGCGCTCGCCACGCGAATAAACCCTGCTCTCAGCTATGAGCCAGGAGGCAAGCTTATCACAGTCTTCAAGGCGGTGTTCCACACGTATCAGCCCCATCTCGGGGGCAAGGGGTTCGTGTATTCTGAGGTAAAAGCTCTCCACCCGGGAGCCGTCGGAGAGGCGCAGTGAAAAGACGGCACTCCGATGGTAAAGGGGCATGTTCCACACGAGGCGCTGCAATGGGGGGTTTGCATCCTGGAGGTAGAGCGTGGCATGGGTCTTCACCACGCCCACCACGCCTCGCCTGCCCGTGTCTATGATGTTGCCGTCCTTCACGAGCAGATGCTCCTCTCCGCGCTCAAGAAAGCGGTGCATAACCTCCAGCTCAAGTGCCTGACGAAGTGCCTTTGACCTGAACCTGGCTAGAGAGGCTACTTCAGCGATATCCCAGGGCTCCGCATCGCCGGTGGAAATCACGCCTTCCAGGTCAGCGAATTCCTCGTAGATAAACTCGGGCACCAGTATAGCGCTTCTGTAGTCCTGCTCAACAGGCACGAAAACACCTGGCCTAATCCGCTCCAGCACCACAGCCCCCGAGAGGTGCAGAAAGAGTGGCACTTTTACAGATTGGTAGTCGTAGTAGCGCCACAGCACAGTGCGCTGCACCCCATCCATGAAGTATCTCAGCCCTGTATCCGGCATATAGCGCTCCGCCACGCGGTAGATTCCGGGTATCTCCAGCAGGCGCACCGCTATGTGGGAGGGCAAATATTTCTGCGCTGCTTCCTCCTTTTCCAGTTCGTAGTACTCTCCCCTGAGAAGTCTGTCCTCCGCTCGCCTGCTGAACTCCTCCGTCTGCTTAAGCCACTCCATCACTTAAGTCTTGCTTATCCCCTGCTGTAATGTAACTTTGCCGAGAGCGCCGGAAAAGTGTAAGGGCAGCCGCACACTACCTGCGCAAATAAGATAAAGGCTCGCGGAAAGAAAAAGGTATGCGCACCTTCATCGCCGTGGATGCACACACAGACGCACTTCCTCCGCTGCTCGAAGAGCTCTCCCGCATTAATGGCGTAAAGCCGGTGGCACCCGAAGCCCTGCACATAACCCTGAAGTTTCTGGGGGAAATTCCGGAGGCGCGCGTTGAAGAGGTGCACTCCGCCATGAAGCGCGCCTTCGCCAGCTCCACCAGCTTTAATTTCTCAATCAAGGGCGTGGGCGCCTTCCCCAGCGCGAGAAGGGCACGCGTGGTATGGGCCGGGGTAAGCGAGGGCAGTGCAGAGCTTGTGGAACTTCAGCTCAAGCTTGAGAAAGAGCTGCTCAGGCTGGGATTTCCGCCCGAAAAACGCGCTTTTGTGCCCCACATCACCCTGGCGAGGGTTAAGATGATGCATGCAAGGCGGGAGGTTGCCCGCTTTATTGCCAGGCATGCAGACGATGAACTCGGCCAGGTTCTCGCCAGTGAGGTGAAGCTGATGAAGAGCACCCTCACGCCGAAAGGTGCGGTCTATTCAGCGCTGCGCGAAGTCAGATTAAAATAGCATGTGTTAATGGCAGGAAGCTATCGCTAGGATTCTTGCCATAATATTACCATCGTAGGTAAGATATATATAAGTGGAAAAAGTACACTCTAAACGGAAGAGCTGGAGGCAGAGCAAATGAGAGTGATGGTAATTGGATTAGGACAGGCAGGAGGTAAAATTGCAGATTTATTCATAATGAGAGATAGAAAGAGCCACGTATCCCACACGTTTGAAGCCATAGCCGTAAATACGGCCGTTTCTGATCTCATGGGTCTCCAGTATATACCCCAGGAGGACCGTATACTTCTGGGTGAAACAGCTGTCAAGGGGCACGGTGTTGGTGCGGATAACAAGAAGGCGGCAAGAATTGCTGAGGATGAAGTGGAGATAGTGCTCAATCGCATATCAAAGCTCAACGTAAGCGCCTTCGATGCCTTCTTTGTGGTCGCTGGCCTGGGGGGAGGCACAGGAAGCGGGAGCATAAGCGTTGTAACCAGACACCTTAAGGAGGTGTACGATGAGCCTGTTTATGCGATAGGAATCCTGCCCGCAGAGAATGAGGGCGACATATATACCCTGAATGCAGCGCGCAGCCTCAAAGCCCTGATTCCCCATGCAGATGCCACAATACTCGTGGACAACGGCGCCTTCCTGCGCAGCGGTGAGAGTGTGCGCCAGGCGTACGACAGGATAAACGACGAGGTGGTCAAGCGTCTTGGTATATTGTGCCGCGCTGGAGAGGTGAAGAATCGAAAACACGTTGGCGAGATGGTGGTTGATGCGAGTGAGATTATAAACACCCTTAAGGCGGGCGGCATATGCAGCATAGGCTATGCTTCTGAGGCGGTTAAGAGGGAAGGTTTCCTCACCAAATTCTTCAAGAAGAGGGAATATGAGATAGGAAAAGCTTCGCGCATCCTCTCTGTTACAAAGCGCGCCGTCAAAGGCAGACTACTCCTGCCCTGCGACTACCGCTCTGCAAGCAAGGCTCTTATTGTGATCGCTGGACCACCTGACCAGCTTGACCGCAAGGGTATAGAAAAGGCTAGAGAGTGGCTTGAGAGTACCATAGCAGGGACCGAAGTAAGAGGCGGAGACTATCCTCTTCCAAAGGAGAACCACGTCGGCTGCGTTGTGCTTCTTGCAGGCATAACCAAGGCTCCGAGAGTGAAAAGGATGCTTGAGCGTGCGAGGCAGATTCAGAAGAAGGTACTCGCGGAAGGAGAGCCTCAGAAAGAAAAGGATCTGGACTACCTTCTCGGGGACATTGAGAGCCTGTAAGGTGGGTGGATGTTCTCTCTAGTTGGTGTAGGCGGAGCAGGCTGCAAGATAGTTGATGCCTTCTACAAAAAGGACCCCCTTTCAAGCCTTTTCAGCCTCCTAGCTCCGTCTAAACATAAGGAGCTGAGGTGCGTCGGCATCGATACCTCAGAGGCAATCTCTGCCCTTAAACATCTGCCCGTGGAAAATCGTGTGCTCATCGGGAGGAGCAGAGCAAAGGGCCACGGTACGGGTGCTGATGTTGAGCTCGGACGGAAGATAATGGAGGAGGAGATAGAGCTTGCGATGAATGCCGTCAGGAAGGCGAACACAGATAAACCAGAGGCATTCTTTGTAATCGCCGGCCTGGGAGGAGGCACAGGTACAGGAGGTGCGCCGGTTATTGCAGAGCGACTTAAGAAGTACTACAGCGTACCCGTGGTGGGAATCTTCCTGCTGCCCTCCCGCGGTGAAGGACTGCACTACATAAAAAATGTGGGCAGATACTTCAATGAGGTTGTGAGCAGTGTTGACGGTGCACTCTTTCTGGACAACAATGTACTTACCTCGCGGGGTGAAGACCTGAGCAGAAGCCACGCGGCAATAACCGCAACGATAACCAACTTCATGGGGATAGCAGATGCGAGACTTATAACCAGAGAGGTGGCTGGCAAAAAGGCAACAATTGGCTTTATGCGGATAAAGGCGGAGCACATATCGGCAAAGGACATAATAAGCAGAATGCTGCGAGACCACATCTACATAAACCTGGATGTGGTGAAACCTGAGAAAATACTGCTGTTGATAAATGGAGATACCCGCAATGTATACGGCGAGAGCTTTGCTGTGGAGTGGGTCAAAAACAAGTTTGAGGCGGAGGTGAGCTTCTCATCTCAGGATATCACTGGGTCTAAACATTTAAATATCGGGATGATAATTACAGGTGTAGACAGCATAATAAAGAGCTATGAGGTCAAGGAGGAGAAAGAGGAGAAGAAGCTTTCTCCTGAGCTGGAGGACCTTCTTGAAGATATAAGTCCCTTATGAGGAGGAAAGGTGTATGAGAACCCTGCCCGTTGTGTTTGTCCTGATGGTTGCCGTTGGCATTGCCCTGGCTGCGGAGATATCTGCCGACTACCTTGCGGTAGAGGATGCTAAGGTTTCACCAAGTGGTGTTGCAAGAATCGGCGATCCCGTTGCCGTGGATGTGGTGCTTAAGAAGCTGGGGCCCGAGCCTCAGGAGGCAAGGTTAAATCTGAGCATTGGTCTGGACAACCCCACTGTCACGCTTAAACTGAATGGGGAGGTCAAAACCTACTACGGCAACAACATCGAGCTGGCACTGCCCAAGGGACTTAAAACCGTCTCGATAAAGATTGTGGGCAATGCCCCGGCTGTTAGCAAACTCACACGTATACAGGTTCTCAAGGTCTCCACCTATGTTTTCTATGATGAGGAAAATAAGGGTTATCAGGAGGAGGTATTACCCGGGAAGTTGCCCGCTTACCTGGATGTTACCACAGAGCTTATTACCGCAACCCTAAGCGAGATAAGCAGGGCAGAGGTTAAGCTGAGCGAGGCTGAGGAGCTTGTGAGCAAACTCGAGGCGCGTGGTGTGGATGTGGCAAGCCTGAAGAAGCGACTGGAGACTGCAAAGGATAGCCTGGAGACCGCCAAGAAGCTGCATGAGAGGGGAAATGTCGACCTGGCAAAGCAGAATGCCGAGGGCTCCATAACACTGCTTGATGACATAATAAGGGAGGCCAATGAGAAGAGCAAATCTCTGGAGAAGAAGTCCAGTCTCAAGAAGTATCTCCTTGTTATAGCGGGTATAGTTGTAATTGCCCTGGTTGTGTTCTTTATTAAGCAGAAAAGAGAAGAGCTGGGCTAGGTAGGGAGAGAAGCAATTGAAGCCGCTGATTGTAGGTGTCGGCAGGGCTGGATGCAAGGTTGCAAGTGTGTTTTTGAAAGAGTCTCAGGGTAGGGTGCCCTACAGGGGTGTGCTCCTGGACAGCGATGCCCTCACCCTTGCTGCACTCCCGCACAGGCACAAGCTCCTCCTCGGCGAGCGCTTGCTTGATGGCAATGGCGCCAACTATAACATTGAGATTGGGAGACAGATTCTGGACGAGGAGAAGTACAGTGTTGTTGAGCTTATCGACAGGATAAAGGACAACTTCGACTGCCTCCTGGTGATTTCTGCCTTCGGCGGTGGCACCGGCGGCGGCGTGGACATGCTCATCGACGAGCTCAAGAAGAGCTACACAGAGCCAGTGTACTATATGGGTATCCTGCCAAGCGAACAGGATGTCGCCCGCGCGCTTGTAAACTTTTCAGAGAGCTTCAAACCCATCGTGGCGAAGAGTGATGCGGTTTTCCCGGTTGATAACGAGGCGCTGAGCGATGGGCTCCGCATTCAGGGGCAGCTCAATGTTATTAACGAGAAAATCTTCAGGTACTTCAACAACCTGTTTGAGGTGGGTGAGTACCGCGCGCCAGAGGAGCTCGGGAGCAATGTGCTGGGCGCTACGGATGTTATAAATACCCTCTCCGGAGTCTCGAGCATAGGTGTTGCGGGAAGGGAGGTGAAGAGCTCCAGTTCTATCTTTGGTGGCGGGGAGGAATCCCTAGATAAGCCGGAGCTGGTGGTGCACCTTACCAAGAAGGCTTCTAAGGCTACGGTGGTGGGCTTCGACCTCGCAGCGGCGAAGCGTGCCCTGGTGGTGGTCTCCGGGCCGAGGCGCTACCTGGACTTCCTGGGGAGCATACCCTCACGCCTGTGGATTGAGAAGCAGCTTGAGGGTGAGGTTAGAGGCGGCGATTTGCCTGTCAATGAGAAGCGCAGCCTTGAGGTTACTGTGCTCTACTCTGGCATTCGCCGCTCTGAGCGGATACGCTACCTGTACCAGCTGGGCAGGATGCTGCGCAACCGCGGGGAGGTGAGTGAGCGCTTTTCGCGGGTATTTGAGAGGTTCAAGCTGCTGCGCAGGCGTATCTCCGACTTCGACGAGCTTTCCAGGGAGATCTTCGAGGACATGAGGGAGATTGCAGAGAGGGGGAGAAGGGAGGAGAAGGAGGAGTAGACCCCCTACCCCCAATTGTACTCTATCTCCTTTGCTATCTCTTCATATCCTTTCATCCAGGCCTCTCTGGTTGCATTTCTATCCTTACCTGCGAAGATGTACATCACACCGCCGGAGCGGAAAACAGAGGGCTTCTTTATGTAGGCACTCCCACCGAGTATTTCTGTCTTCTCCTCCCTGGTAAGAATGCCTGCCACAATCCCGCCAATACCCTCGTAGGCTTCGGGACCGCCCAGGATTATGAGGTACTGCTTCTTTGAGTATTCACTGAAATTAGCAGCACCAACGGTGTGCACATTTATGCCTCTTGCTTTCAGATGAGCTATAAGCTCCTGAGCAAGGGTTAGGTCAATGCTGTTGGCAAGAAGCACAGCCTCAGGGGTATATTCTCTGCCCGCATACGATATCACTGATGCTGCAGTGGAGGCGGCGGCACTTCCGCCCATACCGAAGATACTGGTATGGTTGACCTCTGCGTACACAGCGCTACCTGTGTCGCCTGCGGAATAGACGTACAGGCCACCACTGGCGTCTGGTATGCTTTTGCCCGCATAGTCCGCCAACCTGTACCACCTGGAACCGTTCCAGTACATCAGGTATAGTGCCCTGCCGCTTTTTTCGCTGGCGGTGTAGGGTAGCTCGATTCTGAATCTGGTGATGTTTTCAATTGGTGTGGTGTTGGTTATTTCTACATATCTCAGACCTTCGGTTATGCTGGCAGCTGTGGAGGTATCGCTGGCGATTGAGGCTATGCCGAAGGTACCGTTGGTGTCGAGAAGTCTTGCATCAAGGGAGAGGCTTCCACCGTTAATGCCTGCGGTGGCGGTGACTTTTATTTCGCTGTCGTTTACTACCGCGAGAGTCTGGCTGGCGGTTAGGGATGTGTTTTTAGCCGAAACATAATATTCGACGTAGAGGGGTACTGAGCTGCTGGCGAGGTTGCCGGCAGTGTCGTTGGCGTAGAGGGTTACGTTGTAGGTGCCGTACTGGCTTACCCAAAGAGTAAATGGGCTGGAGATATAGCTGAGGTTGTAGAGGGTGCCGTTTCTGTGCCTGACTGCCACCCACTGCTGGTGAATGCCGCCGGCATCGCTTGCGCTCCATGAGATGACGGTGGTGTTGGAGGTGGTGCTGTTTACCAGGGGGTGCCTGCTTACTTTTAGTCCGGAGATTACTGGTGGGGTGGTGTCAGGAGGAGCCGGAGGTACGTTCACAGTCACAATTCTACTCTCACTTGCATTCATGTTACCAGCACTGTCATTCGCCCAGACTCTGTAAGTGTATGCCCCATTGGCAAGACCTGTCCTGTTCAGATACCAGTTCCTGCCAGAGCCGCTCATCGTATAGTTAGTGCCGTTCCAATCAAGTAGAGCGGTGTTCAGATCTTCAGAAGAAGTTATGTTGATATAGATGTAATCAACGGTGACCACTGAGCCATTCGCTGGTGTTGGTGCAACAAAGGTCATGCCCGGCGGAGTGGTGTCTACGGTGAAGTAAACCGTCGTTGAGTTCCAGTTGCCTATGGTGTCGTTGGCGTAGACCACGAGGGTGTTGGCCCCCTCGGCTGCGGTGATGGTGGTGTTAGGGGTGAAGCTGGTGTTAGACCCGCCGTTCAGGCTGTACAGCCAGGCCGAGATCACCTCGTCAGCCGAGACGTTCAAAGCAATCGAGGTGGAGGAATAGGTGGTGTTAGAGGGTGAGACTATGGTTATGGAGGGTGGGGTGTCAGCCATGGGTGCGAAGACACTGAAGCTCGACAGATTGGCGTACACGTAGTTCCGGGTGGTGTTAACACCGCTACCGCTCACAGTGCTCCAGTCAGTGCCGTTGTACTCCCACATCCGCAGCGTGCTCTCAACCACACCCGCGGCCTCTGCATCCGTATAGCTCACGTTCAAATAAACCCAGGCAGCCGCGCTGGTGTTGGTGATGTTCAGGTACTTCCCTATATTGCTGTAACCCGCGGGATCACTGGCAGGCGAGGAGGAGGAGTTAACCTGTATGTTGCCGCTGTAGGTGAAGCTCGCCCTCGTATCTGTGAAGAGGTTTGTGATAATCGTGTTGGAGGAGGACGAGAGGGAGACGAAGTCCCACTGGTTGCTCCTCATGGTGTTGCCCGTGAGGGTGTTATTGTTGCTGGAGGAGTAGAGGCGGATTCCATAGTAGTTGCTGGATGCGTTGTTGTTCGTGATGATGGTGTTATTGGAAGACCTGAGGTAGATTCCATAGTTGTTGGAGTTCGCGGTGTTGTTCGTGAGTGTGTTGTTATTGGAAGAGGAGAGGTAGATTCCATTCTGGCTGTTGCTGGATGCGTTGTTGTTTGTGATGGTGTTATTGCTGGAAGAGTCGAGCCAGATTCCATACCGGGTGTTGCCGGATGCGGTGTTACTCTTGAGTGTGTTATTGCTACTGGAAGAGGCGAGGCGGATTCCCTCATAGACGTTGCCGGATGCGGTGTTGTTCGTGATGATGGTGTTATTGGAAGACCAGAGGTAGATTCCATAGTTGTTGCTGGATGCGGTGTTGTTGGTGAGGTTGTTGCTGCTGGCAGAGGAGAGGTAGATTCCAGTGTTGCTGTTCGATGATGCGGTGTTGTTGGTGAGGTTGTTGCTGCTGGAAGAGAAGAGGTAGATTCCTCTCATGGTGTTGGAGTTCGCGGTGTTGTCTGTGAGGCTGTTGCTGTTTGAAGATTGGAGGTAGATTCCATACTGGCTGTTCGATGATGCGTTGTTGCCTGTTAGAGTGTTGCTGTTGGAAGTGGTGAGCCAGATTCCATACCTGCCGTTGTTGTTCGCGTTGTTGTCTGTGAGGGTGTTGCTGGAAGGTTCGATGTAGATTCCATCGTTGTTGTAGGATGCGTTGTTGTTTGTTAGAGTGTTGCCGTTGCTGGAATCGCCGAGCCAGATTCCAATCTGGGTGTTGTTCCAGGCGTTGTTGTCTGTGAGGGTGTTGCTGCTGGAAGAGTAGAGGTAGATTCCATTGGTGTTGCTGGACGCGTTGTTGTTTTCGATGCTTCCGTTCTGGGCGTTCTGGTAATAAATGCCACTGCTCCAGTCCGTAACATTCAGGTTTTTAACAGTCACGTTGGTAAGGGTTGCGGATGAATTATAAACATACACGCCGTAGGTGCCCCAGGTATCTGTTCCGTCGATGGTGTAGCCCTGGCCGTCAAAAATAACATCGCTCGCGGTGATGTTGATGCAGGTGCTGCCTTGATTGAGGAGGTTCGTGTTGAGGAGGTAAACCCCTGGGGTTGATATGGTGGTGCATCCAGTGATAAAAGGAACACCCATGGGGGCGAAGACGCTGAAGCTCGTCAGGTAGGCATACACGTAGTTCTCAGCCTCGTTAACGCCGTTGGTGCCGCTGACCTGAGCCCAGGAGGTGCCGTACTCCCACATTCTAAGCGAGCTCTCAACCACCCCTGCGGCCTCTGCGTCTGTATAACTGATGTTCAAATAGACCCAGGCATCGCTGGTGTTGACGATGTTCAGGTACTTCCCTATATTGCTGTATCCCGAGGGGTCAGAGGCGGGGGATGAGGAGGAGTTAACCTGTATGTTGCCGCTGTAGGTGAAGCTCACCCTCGTATCTGTGAAGAGGCTGCCGATAATCGTGTTGGAGGGGGACGAGGTGGAGTAGAAGTCCCATTGATTGTTCTTCATGGTGTTGCCTGTGAGGTTGTTGCTGCCGGAAGAGGAGAGGGAGATTCCATTTTGGGTGTTCGAGCTTGCGGTGTTGTTTGCTACGGTGTTGCTGCTGGAAAGGGAAGAAAGATAGATTCCATTGTTGTTGGAGTTCACAGTGTTATTGACGAGGGTGTTATAGTTGCTGAGAAAGTCGAGGGAGATTCCATAGAGGTTGTTCGATGCGGTGTTGTTTATGAGGTTGTTATAGTTGCTGGAATTGTAGAGGTAGATTCCATTCTGGTTATTGGAGTTTGCGGTGTTGTCTGTGAGGGTGTTGCTGCTGGAAAAGTCGAGGAAGATTCCATTGACGAGGTTGTTCGATGCGTTGTTGTTTGCTATGGTCCCGTTGTCAGAGTTAACATATCCTATCCCACTACTGGACCAGCCAGTTACGGTGAGGTTTTTAACTGTGACATTTGTTTGACCGGAAACATAAACGCCGTATTGGGTAGTCGACGGCTCCAATCGCTTTAGAGTATAACCCTTCCCGTCGAGGACGACATCACTGGAGTTTATCTCGATGCACCCTTCTGTAGCAGAGCTGTCTATGATGTTTGCGGCGAGCCTGTAGACGCCGGGTGAGACGATGACACCGCACCTGTGGATCCCGCGGATTGAGGTCAGCGGGAGGTAGTCCACGTTACCCGCGGCCAGGGTGTTGGGTGAGTCGCATATCCCGTCATCGTTTCCGTCGTTGCAGGTCTCGCTGTACCCGGTGCCGTCAGGCTTTGCCCAGAAGTTCCCGCCAAGGTTCGGGCCGCCGATGATGTTCGCGCCAGCTTGCTTGGTGGTGTTCCAGGCGTTGCTGTAAATATCGCCACCGATGCCGGCGTTACCGGTGTTGTTGAAGAAGTTGTTGTAAATAGTGTTGCCGCTGGAAGAGGTGAGGTCGATTCCAACCCCTGCGTTCAAGCTCACGGTGTTGTTGATGAGGGTGGTGCTGTTGGAAGAGGAGAGGATGATTCCCCTGTTGGTGTTGGAGTTCACGGTGTTGTTGATGAGGGTGTTGCTGTTGCTGGAAGAGGAGAGGCCGATTCCATCCTGGTTGTTCGATGCGGTGTTGTTGATGAGGGTGTTGTAGTTGCTGTTAAAGTAGAGGTAGATTCCAGTCCCACTGTTCGATGCGGTGTTGTTGATGAGGGTGTTGTAGTTGCTGTTAAAGTAGAGGTAGATTCCAGCGTTGAAGTTGGAGCTCGCGTTGTTGTTCTCGATGCTCCCGTTCTGGACACCTGCATAATAAATGCCATAGAACCAGTCCGTTACAACCAGGTTCTTAACTGTGACGTTGGTAAGGGCTGTGGATGAATTATAGACATAAACGCCGTAGGTGCCCCCGGTATCTGTTCCGTCGATGGTGTAGCCCTGGCCGTCAAAAATAACATCGCTCGCGGCGATGTTTATGCACGTCGATGCAGAGTCTATGATGTCGTTCTGCAGCTCGTAGACCCCGGGCGCGGAGATAGTGGTGCAGGCGCTTACATTCGTTGCGGCACCTGCACTTCCTATAAGTATCAGGATTCCCAGAATAAAGCCAATATAAACATAGGCATTAACACACCTTCCTGTCAACTTTCCTCGCCTCCTCTTTTTATATACCGGTAGCAACGGGCAAAAGGAAAAAAAGCCTGCTCAGATACCCGTTGCGGTTCGGTGAGAACTTATACAACGCCTGCAACCGGCAAAAGAGGAGACTTTTTAGATCCAAATCCCATCAGGATGCCTCACTACTACCTGAATATACTACCTGAATATAAATCCCCTTAATATGATTCCTGATATATAAATTTTATCTGAACAGAAGTCCACTTTTTCAGGCAAATAGAAAAAACTTTTCACAACAATAGAAATTCTATGCCCCTCGTGGCGTTGGTGTTGCCAGTGAGGTACACCACACCACCAGAGCGGAAAGGTAGCCCAAAAATCAAAATTTTTTATAAACACCGCTTCTTTTTTGATGTTCATAATGTAAATTTCCTTTTTGTTAAAATTGATACTCAAAATTGCTCTGTATTTCCCAAGTCTGATTCTATAGATGTTCTTGTGTCCCTTCACAGGTCTTATGTCGGCGCTTTTCTGCTCAATCACTTTCAATATCTGCCACTTAACAGCTTTTTTATAACCTTTTTCCAATCTCTGGTACTGTTTATAAGAGTCTTTCGTAAAAATAACCTTCCATTCCATTAAATTTCCTCTAAGGACTTGACAACCACATCGCCCTCATTGTAAGCCTTCTCTGCTTCTGAGACCAATCTTTTTTCTTCCTCACTTAGAGGTGAAGTATCATATTCGACCATCACCATGTCAAAGAGCTCCTCAAGAGCATCTTCATCAAGGTGCCTCAACATCTTGGCGAGAACCTCTATGAAAACTGACAACGTTACCACCTCTAATTTCTAATAAAAATGACCCGTTGAAAATTTAAAAAATTAGGCTGAGATTTACCCCCCAGTTGTACTCTATCTCTCCCGCTAATACCCCCATAGGCAGAGTGTGCAACAAGGATCACCACGTCCCGCCCCACATCATCGCCCTACTTGTAAACACTTCCTCTATAATCTATATCATAGATCTCAATTAGTCTCTCTTCCGGATGAACTTTTAGTAGAATCCTTATTCTACCAGTTCTTATCCTGTAAAAACCCTTCCATCTGCCTTTTAACTTTTTCACATCGACATTCACATTTTCGCCCAGTAGCCACCCCACAAAATCCCTAATCTTAGAAAGAACCCGTTCTCTGTCCTTTAAACTTAATTTTTCCAAAAATTTTCTACAGCCTTTTCTTATTTTTACCTTGAACTCATAGCTCAAGCTCTTCAAACTCCTCGTCTTTATACTTTTCTGGGGAGCCAAAAATCTCTTCTATTTCTCTCATCTCTGCATCGTCAACATATGGAATGAGTTGGAGCCTTAATTTTGCCATTTCAACCGTTATTACTTCATTTACCGCCCTTTTAACTATGTTAAACAGTTTTTCTTCACTGACAGCAACTTCCATTCCAGTCACCCTTACTTTTCTTCCTGTTCAATAACGAATAAAAGAATTAAGAGAAAGAACTTACCTGCCAAACCTGCGCTGCCTCTGCTGATAGGTGCGCAGGGCGCGCAGGAAGTCTATCTTGCGGAAGCCCGGCCAGTAGCTCTCGCAGAAGTAGAGTTCAGCATAGGCGCTCTGCCACAGCAGAAAGCCTGAGATGCGCTCCTCTCCGGAGGTTCTGATTATTAAGTCAGGGTCGGGTATGCCGTTGGTGTAGAGGTGACTGGCAATTGTGGCCTCGCTTATATCCTCGCTGCTCATCTCCCTGCGCTCTATCTTTTCTGCCATCTTTTTGAAAGCATCCACTATCTCCTGCCGTCCGCCGTAGGCTAGGGCGACATTGAGGACAAGATTGTCGTACTGCTTTGTCTTTTCCTCTGCATGGGCTATGGCCTTGCGAACACGCTCTGGAAATTGCTCAACCTTGCCTATCGCTCTAATCCTGATGCGGTTGCGGTGGATGCGCTCATCCTCTGCCACCTTGTAAAAGTACTCCTCAAAGAGGTCGAAGAGCCTTTCCACCTCCTCCTTTGGGCGGGAGAAATTCTCAGTTGAGAAGGCATAGGTTGTGACTGTGCGTATTCCAAGCTGTACACACCACTCCAGAAAATCCTCCAGCTTCTGCGCTCCCAGGCGGTGGCCAATCCATGGTGGAGAGCCCAGTCTCCTGGCAAGGCGGCGGTTTCCATCCATTATGACAGCGATGTGCTGTGGCATGGGCTTTGTTTGCACCTGCCTCTCCAGCAGCCACTCGTACAGCCTGTACACAGGATACAGAATCACTGCCCCTCCACCTCCTGTACAGTAAGCGGTGCACCGCAGGAGCCGCAGAACTTGCCGGCGGTGGCAAGAGAGGCGCCGCAGGAGGGACACTCCTCAGGTATCCTCACTTCCGGAGGAGGTTCAGTCTTCTTTTGCTGTGCCGGTCTGTAAAGCAGGAGCACCAGTCCAGCGCCAATTGCAGCAAGGCCCACAGCCCAGTAGACCAGCAACAGCGCCTCATCCTGCTCAATGTAAGCCTGGTAGAAAAGGAGCATGCCCACGGCTATGGAAATCAAGCTGAGCAACACCTTTTTAGACTGTGTCTCTACCATGGCCACCCCTTCAGCTTTTTATGAGTATCTGCTTATAAATCTAACGACTCACACCCGCAGGGGAGGTAAGCCGCTGATAAAAAATACCACAACCGCAGCAACTATCACTGCAGCCACATAGGCAGCGAACACATGGCTGAGGCTGTTATCCTCAGCAAACCTGAAGTGGAGGCCGCTGAAAACGCCAGTTATCCCCATGGCGAAGAGTGCAGCGCCTGGAACTTCAGGATGCAGTGATAAAAGACGGAGGCCGTGGACCAGCAAAAAGGCGCCTGAGAACAGCGCGAGATGCCTCAAAAATGTTCTGCCTGGCAAAGCTATACCTCCTCTATTTCAGCTTTGAGGGTTTTTAAATCCACAATGCAGAGGGTGCGCCTGCCGGTGAGGTATCCGCAGAGTTCACCAGGATTAACCGCAACGCAGCCCCCCAGCCGACGAACATCGCTTTTGTGGGTGTGTCCAGTCACCACCAGGTCATAGTGCCCGCTTGCAACGAGGGCTTCGGCAAGCTGGGCAATTGTGCCGTGGTACAGCGCAATTTTGCGGTTATCCAGCACAAGCTCCGCAAAGTCTGCGATGCTTGCCTTCATATCAGCAATGCGCTTTGATAGAAGCGCCCTCTCGCCGTCGTTGTTGCCATAGACGCAGGTTAGCTTTGCCTCAAGCTTCGCCAGCTTCACCGCAGCAAAGGGAGCCACCATATCGCCGGCGTGGAGCACATGCTCCACACCCTCCCGGTTGAGAAGCTTTACAGCCGCCTCAAGGGCAGGCAGATTGTCGTGGGAATCGGAGATTATTCCGATGAGCATGGTTAAACCTCTTCCCTTTACCCATAAATTTTTTTGCCCTGCCGTTGAGTAAGCGTTGTGGTTTAAATGAAGTTTGCTAAGCGTCTGAGCTATGTGGATATCTCTGGAATACGCAGGATGTTTGAGCTTGCAAAGGCGGCGGATGTTATAAACCTCGCTCTGGGGGAGCCTGACTTTGGAATTCCAGATGAATCAAAGAAGGCTATTATCTCTGGCCTTGCCGAGGACTTCACCCATTATACGCCAAACAAGGGCATTGAGGAGCTTCGCAGCGCCATAGCCGTGAAGCTTCGCGAAGAGAATGGTATAGAGGCGAGCGACGAGGATATAATTGTTACCTCGGGTGCAAGTGAGGCTCTTCAT
Source organism: Candidatus Pyrohabitans sp. (assembly GCF_054014795.1). Classification (NCBI taxonomy): domain Archaea; kingdom Methanobacteriati; phylum Candidatus Hydrothermarchaeota; genus Candidatus Pyrohabitans; species Candidatus Pyrohabitans sp. Next base: position 19,197 of record NZ_JBPMGE010000088.1, read on the forward strand.
TTAGCGATTCTTGCCCTGGTTGAACCAGGAGATGAGGTGCTGATGCCCAGCCCCGGCTTTGTGTCCTACTCACCTCTCGTCAGACTCGCCGGAGGCGTGCCAGTGGAATATGTGGTAGGCGAGAGCACCGCCTTCGAACCCCGCGTGGAGGAGCTTGAGGGTAAGCTAAGCAATCGAACAAAGCTTATAATAGTCAACTCCCCCAGCAACCCCACGGGTGCTGTTTTCTCCCGGCGGACAGTGAGGGAGATTGCCAGGCTTGCTGAGAGTGAAGGTTTAGCGCTGCTCAGCGATGAGGTTTATGAGAAGATAATCTATGAGGGCGAGCATCACAGCTTTGCGCGCTACTACCGCGATACGATAACTGTCAACGGCTTCTCAAAGAGCTATGCCATGACGGGCCTGCGGCTGGGTTATGTGCACGCCCCCAGCGAAGCAATAGAGGAGATGCTCAAGATTCACCAGTACATCCAGGCAAGCGTGGTCTCTCTATCTCAGCTCGCAGCCCTGGCAGCCCTGAGGCGGGGTGAAGAGCACGTGCGCGAGATGGTGGAGCGCTTTAAGCAGAGGCGGGACCTGATAATGAAGGAGATTGAAGAGCTTCCAGGCGTCACCTGTCTATCGCCAAGGGGCGCCTTTTATGCCTTTCCGAACTTCTCTGCCCACGGCTCTTCGCAGGAGTTAGCGATGAGGCTGCTGAAGCATGCAAAGGTGGTGGTTACCCCGGGCACAGCCTTCGGCAGCGCTGGCGAGGGCTATCTGCGCTTCTCCTTTGCCACAGCCGAGGAAAATATTATAGAGGGGATGCGCAGAGTTAGGGAATATCTGGCTAAAAGGGGATAAAGCCATTTTCGACTTCTGAGTAACCGCAGCCACAAAAAATCTTTAAAAAGGTGAGATCTGTGGTGCTCGAACAAATAAAAGGGCTCCCCTCCTGAGAAGATTTTGATGAAAAAGATGATTTCTGAGAAAGCACCCTTCCTGTACCTTTGTTATCTGTTGCTAAACCAAGACATTCTACAGAGCCATCACAAGCAACAGCATCAATTGCAAATCTTAACTTACATTCAATTTAGAGCTAAGTTAATCAAAATCAATCGCTCTTACAAATCTATATAAATGTTAGACCTCAAGTTAGATTATATGAGCCTTACTGCTGGAGAAAGAGAGATGTCTGCAAAGCATTTGGTCAAGTTTTCTGAAGACCTTATGAAGGTGATTGAGGACTTCAAGGAAGAGATGGAGATTCTCTCTGACGAAGAGTTGATGGAACAAATAAGAATTTCTGAGGAAAATTCAAAAGATAAAAAAACGTTGATCCTAAAGCCTGAGGACCTGGAGAGGGAACTGGGATTGTAGATGTACAAAATTGAAATTGACAGGAAAGTCCTGTCTTATTTGAAGAAGCTTGATAAAAATATTAGAAAGCAAATATTTGATAAAATCCTCCTTCTCTCAGAAGACCCCTCCGTAGGTAAGCCTTTGAAGTACGCTCTGCACGGTTATAGTCGGGTGAGGATGGGAAAATACAGGATCATTTACAGAGTTAAGGAAAAAGAAAAAGTTGTTTTTATCGTGGCGATTGGTCACAGGAAGAGAGTCTACAGAAAATAGGTTCAGCAGCTTCCAGATCAAATCTTAAACTCGTGGATATATAGAGGGGTACTCTCAAAAAGTTTTAATTGATAAAAACTAATTAGTAACCTGGAGGCGAGGCAATGAAGTTACTCAAAAAGCTCAGCGAGGCGCATGGCGTACCCGGCAACGAGGAGAAGGTGCGCCAGCTTCTTCGCGAAGAGCTGGCAAAGGTTTGTGATGAGGTATATGTGGACAAGCTTGGCAACCTCATAGCCAGGAAGGGCGAAGGTAAGCGCAGGGTGATGCTGGACGCGCACATGGATGAGATTGGTCTGGTGGTGAAGCACATAGACAAGAAGGGTTTCATACGCTTCACAACACTTGGCGGCTTTTTTGACCAGACGCTCTTAAATCAGCGCGTGGTGGTGCACACCCGAAAGGGTGAGCTCCTCGGGGTGATAGGTTCCAAGCCCCCGCATCTGATGAAGGAAAAGGAGCGCAAGAAGGTTATCAAGGCTGAGGACATGTTCATAGATGTGGGCGCGGGCGATGGGGATGAGGTTAAAAAGCAGGGAGTTAGAGTGGGTGACTACATAACCTTTGACAGGAGCTTTTCCCGCCTGGGAGGCTCCCTCGTCACAGGCAAGGCGTTTGACAACCGCATAGGCTGCTATGCCATGGTCGAAGTTATGCGCCGCCTCTGTGTGGACGCAGAGGTTTACGCTGTGGCGACGGTGCAGGAGGAGGTTGGACTGAAGGGTGCACGCACCGCTGCCTACAGGATATACCCTGACCTCGCGATTGTGCTGGACGTCACCACAACGGGCGACTATCCGGGCGTTCGCGAGGAGGAGAGTGCAACAAAGCTCAACGCGGGGCCTGCGATAACCCTCGTGGACGCAAAGGGGCGCGGGCTAATAACCCACCCGGATGTGAAGGAACTTTTAATCTCCACCGCGGAAGAGGAAAAGATACCCTACCAGCTTGAGGTTGGCGAAGGCGGAACAACAGACGCCACCACGATTCATCTGACAAAGGAGGGCATACTTGCGGGCGTCGTGACTGTGCCAACGCGCTACATCCACTCACCGGTGGAGGTGGCAAGCACAAAGGACATAGAGCGCGTGGTGGAGCTTGTTACGAAGGCCGTAGAGAAGTGGGCACGTTAAAGCTCTCTGACTATACCCACGCTCACAAGTGCCTTAACAGGTTTGCCTCTGACCCTGCTTAGCCCTTTCTTGTCGATCATAACCACCGCGGCTAGAGGGGTTGCACCCTTCTCTGCAAGGAAGGTTGCAGTATCTCTGAGTGTACTTCCTGTTGTGGCTATGTCGTCCACTATAACCACCTTCTTGCCCTCAACACTGGCGAAATTGGATAGGATAAATCCGCTCTGCTTGGCCTCGCACTGGGGTTCCCACATGTGCTTCTTGGGACGAATGATACAGAGCTGTGCGTTGAGCTCTTCGGCGATAATCGTCGCCAGGGGGACGCCGCTTACAGCTATGCCCGCAATAACCTCGGGCTCTGGTAGGGAGTTATCGTCGATTATCTCCCTTATAAGCTCGGCCATAGCGAGGGCAACATTGCGCAGAATCACAGGGTTGGAGCCCACATTGCGCCAGTCTATGTAGATATCCCGCGGAGCCGCAGCGCGTTCCTCCTCAGTATGGGTAACCAGCCAGAGAGCAGTCTCACGGCTAACATTGAGCTCATCTGCTATTTCGCCGGTGGTGAGACCCCTCCCTTTAAGTTCTCTCGCTCGCTTTATCAGCTCTGAGATGTCGCGCATGGGTAATATTCATCACCCCTCATATTTATATTTATACACTTACTTCTTCACCTTTGCCTTTAAGCGGGAGCCGCACACCTCGCAGGTTTCACCTGCATAACTCGCGCTGTACCTGCGCCCGCAGCCAGGGCAGCGCTTGTACCAGCGGAAGCGCCGCCTTATCCCTTGCTCCATCACCGGTGAGAAGCCAAGTTTGAGCAGCGTCGCAACATTCTGCACAGCGTAGTCGTCTGTAACTATGGTGACCTCTTCTTCCTGCGAGGCCAGCTCAATGGCGAGGGCGAGCACCGCCAGGTCAGCCTGCGAAAGTTTTGCTATATCTCCTGTCTTCTCCGCAGCCTGCTTCGCCTGCTTAAAAAACTCCTCTCGCGGTGAACGCACTTCCAGCAGGCCGCTCTCCTGCGCAAGCTTCGCCTTGAGCTGGCGGTACTCTTCCTTCAGCTCGGCTATCACCTCCGGCACGGTGTAGGCTTTGCTCTGCAGCGCCAGAGGCTCCAGGCCGGCGAAGAAGGCACTTGAATCAAGAATAAGGGTCATAACCTCTCCCTTATCCTTTCGTAGAAGTCCCGCCTGAACTTGACAAGCTTTACAACACTGTGCGACTTTCTCAGGATTACTTCCTGTTCAGGCTCTATTCTCAGCTCTCCCTGTCCGTCCAGCACGAGGAGCGCCTTCTCTTTTGCATCGATTAGCTTGACCTGTATAGATAGATGCTCCGGCACAACAAAGCTGCGCGCCGAGAAGCGGAAGGGGCAGATTGCAGTGACCAGCAGTGCCTTTGTGCGCGGGTCCAGGATGGGCCCACCGGCGGACATGGAGTAGGCAGTGGAGCCGGTGGGCGTGGCCACGATGACGCCATCAGCACGCAGGTCTTCGATGTTCTCCCCATCGATGTATATGTGGAGGTGTAGCATTCTAACGGGTGTAGCTGAAGCTACGACTGCCTCGTTGAGCGCTTCTCCCACCTTTTTGCCGTCAACGAGCACATCCAGCTTGCTCCTCTCCTCTATAAAGTACTCACCAGCCAGCAGCCTCTCCAGCGAGGCGCGCCACTCCTGCGGCTTGGCCTCGGTGAGGAAGCCCATGGTGCCGAAGTTGAAGCCCAGTATGGGTGCACTTTTCCCGGCACCCCTGGCGACGGCTTTGAGGATCATGCCATCGCCGCCCAGCACCAGGTAGATGTCCACCTTCATAGTTGCGATTTCACATCCCTCTGCTCCAATATCGCGGGCGCACTCGGAGTCGTAGATCACGTCTATGCCCTGCTCTTGCAAATAGCCTGTGATCTCCAGAGCAGCGCTTCGTGCCTCCGGGGTGCGCTTCACTATGAGCCCAACTTTTTCTATTTTTTTCATGTTATCACTATTTATCACAGGTTGGTATAAATAATTACCAGCGGGTGTAGTCTAGTGGTAGGACCCGAGCCCCCCAAGCTCGTGACCCGGGTTCGAATCCCGGCACCCGCATATACCTGTGATGATAGCGGTATTGGCGGAGACAATACCGCAATATGACGATCAAACCTTCTGAGGTTTGTTCTGAATCCCGGCATCCGCATGCCTTTATTATTAAAATCGTATAATAGCATACTCTGACTATTTGTGGAGCACACGTTTGTTCTAAAAATGAGTCCGATGGTAGCTCACAATATGTATAACTGTCAACCCACTACATGCTAATGTAGCTGGTGGATGTAAATGACCCATATAAATTTTTCGGATAAATTTATATTCCACGGAACATAAAACTTAACTACGTATATATAGCTATTAATGAAGTGGAGTAGAGAAAAATCCTACCTATTGGGGTGGATCCTCATGGACAAAGGCGCTATGGTATGGTTTGATTTAGAAGTTAGAGGTAGCGAAGCGAGGGGTGTAGATATTTCCAAATTTATCAGGAAGGATGGCAGCGTGGACTGGGAGGCTTGGATTAGAGACATATCCGAGAGGGGGCGGAAACTGGCAAGAGAATCTGCAGAGTGGCAGGAAGAAGCCCTTAAAAAGGCAAGGATACGTGTCTGAGCCTTTTTACATTTTGCTTTTAGGGCGGTGGACATGCCCTCAGAACTTGACAGGATCCTGAGCACTTATTCTGGTGTAGAAGAGGTTCAGAAGCTTTTTTGCATAGACAATATAGAATGGAGCTATGAGCTACCTTATTATTTACGAGACGTAAGGATCCCAAGAAACAACCTATATCCTGGTGCCTCAAGGAGGGTATACAGATTAGAGGGGAAAATAGGTGTTATAGACCTTCGCGCTCACTCAGAGGCGTCGTTTGTCTGTGAAGCCTATCTCCCCATACCAAAAACCTTGAAAGCGATGCAGGGTGAAGAGTTGATGGTAAAGGACAGCGACGAGATATTCTGCTCGTGCGCTCGGATGTACTCACTTAGAGATTTTGGCGTCGATATAGAGTGTGTACCGTTTTTCATGCCAGATGGGAAGCTCTCAGCATGCGCGCAAGCAGCTATGAAAACAATGGTCACCCATTTCTCTAGGGAGTTCGACACCCCGAATATTTCAATGCCGCAAATACAAAAGAAGGTAAGTGAAGGCGACCCTTTCGGGAGCTATGGACTCACGGCAGGTATGGTTTACAGGGGATTCTCAGAAATCAGCGGAAAAGTTCTATACTACATCGGAAGAGAAAATCCAGAGATTGAAAGTTTCCCAGAGTACCAAAGAATGGATTCAAGCAATCTCTACGCCTATATTGAATCTGAACTGCCTGTATATCTTGTCTTCAAGACGAAGGATCTTTGGTGGTGGGATGAGCAAGGAGATGAAACATATCACGCAATAGTTGGAATAGGACATACGCTCGACGAGAATGGAAGGCTAGATTACTTCATCGCCCATGATGTAAGTTACGGTCCATACAGACTCCTGCCTGTAGATACTGTTGATGAAAAGTTGGTTGAAGCCATTGTTGTGTTACCTCCTAAAGTCAATGTCAGGTTTGAGAATGCGTACTTTAGCATGATATTTTCTGCATTTGGGCTCAATGACCTGTTAAAAGAAAAGTTAAAGAGGGATTTAACACTTGACGTAAGAGAAAAGATAGAAAATGGTGAGGTCGTTTTCAGAAGTATGCTTGTGTCATCTACAAAAGTCAAAGAGTGGTACTCAGACCCGACAGATTTCTATGGTGTACGTAAGACCACCCGTGATGTTTACATATCCGCAGAGCTGCCTACCTATTCGTGGCTGTTTGAGCTGAAGGAAAAGGGCAGAAGAGATAATAGAAACTTTGCACAGATTTTAATCAATGCGACTGAAGGCTCACCAAAGCCATGCTTAATTAACTTCCCAGATGGCGCACTGAGATACAGGAGTGGACTAGAAGAAATGCTCATGGGTGGACCCGACGCTTTGAAGGGGGACCCCGGACTTAGAAAGGATATGATATATGAGAAATGGAGAAGAATACAAGGTTAAGCTCACATGGATACATGTCGATATTATGTTTGCGCAACCACAGTTGGTTGCATCCACATAATGTGGTATCTTGCGATACCACTTTCCAGCAAAGAAAATGGCGGTATTGAAGCGCAGTGAAAATACCGCGATATGATGATGGTGGCTAGAACGAGCGAAGCGAGTCTCGTCATGTAACCCGAGAGCAACTGTCTGCAGTTGCTGATCAAACTTTCTGAAGCAAGCTTTTTCTCAAAAACCTTGACCAAAAACCATTGCGGTATAGCTCGGCTATACCGCGATATGATGATCAAACTTTCTGAAGTTTGCGAGGGAATAATTTAATACCTCTCAGAACAACCTCTACCCATGCTCATAAAGAATGCAAAGATTGCAACGCCTGAGGGTGTAATCCAGGGAGAGATACTCATCCAGGAGGGAAGAATCGCAGCAGTGGGCAGGAGTATTAAGGGGAGAGGTGAGGAAAAGCTCAATCTCATGGGAAAGCTGGTGATTCCGGGCATAGTTGACATGCATGTGCACATGCGCGACTTTACAGAGAGGCACAAGGAGGACCTGACCACAGGAAGCAGAGCAGCCCTCGCCGGCGGTGTAACCACCTTCTTTGAGATGCCAAACACAAGGCCAGAGATAACCAGCGTCTCCACGTATGAACGACGCCTCGCCTTAGCTTCGCGAAAATCCCTTGTGGACTTCGGCATATACTTCGGAGTAACCTCAGAGAATCTTGAGGAGCTCAAGAGAGCCTCTCCCAGGGCGTGCAAGCTATACCTGGACGGCACGCTGGGCAGCGTCGACTACACCACTGTAGAAGAGGCTCTTAAAGTGGTGAGCTTCCTGGCGGTGCATGCCGAGGACAGCGCAACAATAACGCGCAACCTGAAAAAACTCAGGGGCGTAGGAAATGACTTCACTGTGCACTGCAAGCTTCGAAGTCCAGAGGCAGAGAGCATAGCCGTGAAGAGGGTTGTCGAAATCGCCTCAAAGCTCGGGAGAAGGGTGCACATATGCCATCTCTCCACCCGGAAAGCCTTGAACCACCTCAACCACTTTGCCACCTGTGAGGTTACGCCCCATCACCTTCTCCTCACCTCCAGAGCGCTTGCCGAGAAGGGGAGCTATGCAAAGACCAATCCGCCGCTGCGCTCAGCCAGCGATGTCGCAGCGCTGTGGAGTGCACTCAAGAAGGGCAGGGTTACATGCATAGCCAGTGACCATGCGCCCCACTCGCTTGCAGACAAAAAGGGCAATGTCCTCGAGGCAGCTTCAGGCATCCCCAATCTTGAGACAATGCTTCCGCTCCTCCTCACCATGGTAAACCGGGGTAGGCTGAGCGTGGGCGAGCTCATAAAGCTCTGCTGTGAGGCGCCCGCAAAGCTTCTGGGCCTGGAGAATAAGGGTGCCATTATCGCAGGTAAAGACGCCGACCTTGTCGTAATTGATATGCACCGCGAGAGCGTGGTAAATCCGGAGGATTTCCACTCAAAGGCGAAATATTCACCCTTCGAAGGGTGGCGCCTTCGTGGAGGTGTGGAAATGACAATCCTGCGCGGAGAAATAGCGTATCAGGATGAGGACTTCCTAGTCAGGCCGGGATACGGCAAGCCCGCGTTATAGTTCGCGTTCCTTTCGGGAGACCACATCCTTCAGTGAGGTTTTTGGCGGTTGCTCTCGCCTGCGCCTTATTCTCCTCCCCTTCTTCTCTGACTTAAATATCTCCTTTATGTCCTCCTCCTCGAGCTTGCACTCCTTCGCCCGCTTGTATATCTCTCGAACCCGCTTCTCCACTTTGAGTACCTCATAAACCAGAATGATGGCGGCGAGGATAACCAGTATATCCGCGGCAATGCCGACGCTTGTGAATATCATAATAGCGCCTATTATGGTTATTTCGAAAAGAAGAACCACAATCGTGGCGATTATTATCTTTTGAAAGTTCCTTACAGGGTCTCCCATTACAAGGAGAAATGAGATGGCAAAAAGGAGAAAGAATATCCCAAGGATCTGTGCAAAGGAGATTCCTTCAATAAAAAAACCCACGAAAAAGGAAACCACGAGCACTCCTATTAACATGAACAGCGTTGCGAGCATGTATCCGAGTATATGGGACGATGTCTTCATTGTCACTTCTCCAAAAACCTGATTTATATTGCAGATTCACTTTTATATTTTCTCTGGAGATGCAGTAAACACATATTTGAGTATGAGCGGATTAACATCTGGCGCGATAAAAAGTGCATGAGTCTGTAGAACCTTCTAAATAAAATGGGAAAAAGGAGCTGGGGGCTCGGGGGCATACCTCTGCATATCCAAGCAGGGTCTCCTATCTACTGGCCAGCTTGATATCACTGGCTTTTACTGTCTTCCTCTTTGCATGCTTGGCGAGCTTGCCAGCCTCGGCAGCGATATCAGCACCTATCTCCTCGAGTATTTCGGCGAGCACCACTGCGGCGTCCCTGCCCACACGCATGTTTGTTGCCTTTCTGATAATCCTACCACATGCAGCCACAGGTAATTCTCCCATAAATCAACCACCTCATGATTATTTTTTAATCTTCTTGCACATAAAGGTTTCGCTTAAAGAAATTTCATCACCCGTAGCTTCGCTACGGATAACTGCATCACCCGGAACATAGTTCCGGGCAACCGCTACTATGCCTTTGTCTTTATCTTTTTCTTTGAGTACTTTTGGGTTATAGCCTCTGTGCTGACTATATTCTTGTCCAGACCAAGCTCTGCATAGGGGTCAAGACCCAGTGCAAGGCCTATCAGCTGGGTGATGTAGAGCACGGGCATGTCCAGTTTTTCGCCCATGTGCTTCTCAATCTCAGGCTGCTTGGCATCCAGACTCATATGGCACATAGGACATGCAACGACTATCGCCTGCGCACCGGCTTCCTTTGCTTCTTTGATTATCTCATAGCTCAGCCTGTGCATCTCCCTCTCGTTGCTCATCATCACGGGTGCACCACAGCAGCGCGTTTTACGGGTAAAGGGCAAAACTGTAGCACCTAAGGCAAGAATTATCTTATCCATGCTTGTGGGATTCTCCACATCGTCGAAACTCTCCGCGCCGGGAGGACGGGTGATATAGCACCCGTAGTAGGGAACAACGCGAAGTCCTTCAAGGGGTTTATCCACCTTTTCAGCGAGGGCATCTATACCCAGGTCATTGATAAATACGTCCAGGGGGTGTCTTACCTTCACCTCCCCTTTCACCTCCAAGCCTGTGCCCTCTAGAGCTTTGCTCAGTTTTGCGCGATTCTCCTCACCCTCAAGTACATACTCACGAACCTGCTTCAAATTCTGGTAGCACGCGGGGCAGGGAGCGACAACATCCTTACCCTGAGCCTCCGCCTTGGCCAGGTCTCTAGCAGGGAGAGCGAGGGATAGAAGCCTGCTGGTTGCATGGGCTGCTGAAGCACCACAGCAGTTCCAATCAGCGAGTTCCTCAAACTCCAGACCAAGGGCAGCAAAGACACTCCTGAAGCTCATGTCATACTCCTTGGCAGTAGCTTCCAGAGAACAGCCGGGGTAGTAAGCATAACTCATTCTCCTGCCTCCATCTTAGCCACATTCTCGAATATCTTCTTAACTTCATCGCCCTCCGCGATTTTCACAGGCTTGAAGTGGATCTTGCCCTTTTTCATGAGTGTGATTCCAAAGGGGGCGGTCTTTATAAGATAACCCAGCTTTGAGGCTATGCCCTCTCTGCTATCCAGGGTCGCCTTCAATAATAGCAGGGGCTCAAACTGCCTGCCCAGGTTGGAGACGATTTCATTAAAGTTTCTGTAGAAGGAAGCCGCCCTAGGACTGGCGATGTTCGAGTTGTATCCCTCTCTCATGGCGATGCTCTTTAGCGCTGCCATTACCTCTGTTATCTTAACCTCTCGCGGACAGCGCACCTGACACTGATAGCAAGAGGCGCAGAGCCAGATCGTCCTGCTCCCGAGCACACGGTCGCGCATCCCCAGATTAACCATTCGAATTATCTGCCTTGGAGTATAATCCATGGCTGAGACAGTTGGGCAGCCTCCGCTGCAGGTGCCGCACTGGTAGCATGCGGCTATGCCTTCGCCACCCGCTGCAATTACCTCTCTCTTAAAGTCCATGCTAGCCAAGATGATGCCTCCTGACAAAGCTTTACGAATTTATCATTATTGTTCATTATATACTTTTGGATAACATTAAAAAGTTTTCCCCAAAGTGTCCTGCGGTTGCTGGATATTGATGCAGGCAATGATGCGTGTGTAAATAGGTGATGTG
>NZ_JBPMGE010000089.1:0-13438 GCF_054014795.1 Candidatus Pyrohabitans sp.
TTTAGTAACTTTTCGTTATTGGAAAGAACTTCAAAGTTTTCCACATTTTTAAAGTTGAAATTTTCGACTAAAAAGAGAGATGGGCCTGCCGGGAATTGAACCCGGGCCGCGGGGTCCGAAGCCCCGCAGTCTATCCGCTAGCCTACAGGCCCTCTAACACAGGTCCTCGCGCAGTTCGTCCGGCAGCATGTGGGGGATGTCGTCAATTATCGGGTACCATCTTCCGCAGGCTCTGCAGAGCAGCACCTCGCCCTTAATGGGCTTGAGCTCGCCATCGCACTTCTTGCACTTCTCAAGCTTGCAGGCGCTGGCGTAATAGCGCATATCGCAGCTCTCGCAGAGCAGAAACTCTTCACCGCTGCGATACTCGACCTCGCCCTTACACATGGGACACGCGAGGATTTCAAGGAGTTCACTGCTTACTGGCATTCAAAATCCTCCTTATTTCATCGGCTTTTCTTAAGTCTTCCATGCTGTTAACATTTACAGCTAATCTGATATTTTCAGTTATATAAACCTCTTCCCGGCCCTCGAGGCGCCGTGCGTTGATTACATTTATCCCTGTGGGCACAAGGTTGCGAGTCACCAGCGTAGGCGTTAGGCCATAGCGGCGCAGCAGTGAGAGGGGAGCCATCACCGAAAGCGCAGGCGAACCTCTGCGCATGTACTCTGCAACCACCTCCTCCACCTCCTGCACCCTCAGCAGCGGGAGGTCGGAGGCTACAGTGAGGGCAACTCCAAGCTCCAGCGCTTCGACGGCCTGGCGCAGGTCAGCCACATAGCCCTCGCCCGGGGTGAGCACAACCTCAACACCCTCCCGCTTCAGAAGCTGTGCTGTTCGCGTTGTGTGCTCTGTGACGGTAGCGTAAATGCGCTCTATGTCCTTCGCTCCGCGCAAGGCGGTGAGCACATGCTCTACCAGGGGCTTACCCCCAAACTCCAGCAGGGGCTTCTCCACATCCAGCCCGAGCCTCGTGCCCCTGCCGCCGGCCATAATAAGTGCGTCCATCACACCAGCACCAGCATCGCTACAAGGCGACTCAGCTCATTCACCGCCCCGAACACATCGCCGGAGACTCCGCCGAAGAGTCTGTAAGAGGTGTTGACAATTAGCAGCGCTGTCACAGCAACTGAGAGGAGAACAATCGGCGCGCTCTCCCAGGCGAGAAGCAGGAAGGGCGTATATACGATGAGGGTGAGCAGCATCAACCTGTGGTTGCCCCGAAGCACATTCACAAATGCTGAGCCCATGCCCTGGTGACTGCTCTGCCTCGCCGAGTAGGCAGCGAGCACCATTGCAAACTTCGCAGAAGCTTCACCCACCACCAGGCTGGGGAGAATACCCTCCGCCTCATATACAGCGAGGTAGGTTAGAAGCAGGACAAAGAAGCCCGCCCCAAAAGCCGCGACCCCATGGTTGAGGTCGTGCATCGCCTTCAGCCTTGCCCCCCTGTCCCCGCGCACCATTGCGGCGTCTGCAAAGTCGAGCAGGCCGTCGAGATGATGAAAACCTGTCAGAAGCAGCAGCACGAGAAGGGCTATGCCGGCGGCGATATCGCGGGGGAGAAAGAAAAGGGATGCAAAGGCAGCGGCACTTGCGACGAGTGCAACAATACCGCCTGCCACAGGAAAAAGCCACGCCGCCCTCGCCACCTCTTCATAGCCTTTAAAGCCCATGCCCACAGGCAGAACAGTGAGAAAGCCCAGACACTTCCTGAGCTCACTGAAGGGATTCATGAAATGTACTTCGCGAGGGCGTATTTAAGTCTGCCCCTTCTTTGGCAGCTTTACAAAGAATATGCTTCCTCTGGGTGAGTTGTCCTCCACCCATACCTCGCCGTTGTGGAGCTCTACTATACGCTTGACTATCGCAAGACCTATTCCTGTGCCCTTCACCCCCGCCTTGTCAAATCTGGCAAACCTGTTGAAGATGCTCTGCTTGTGCTCATCAGCTATACCCTCGCCCAGGTCTGCGATGCTCGTGAGGGAGTATCCACCTTCATCCCAGACCCTTATGGTTATTGGGCTTTCTTCAGGCGAATATTTTATAGCATTGGAAAGCAGATTTGAGAAAACCTCCTTTAAAATCTCGCTGCCCGCAGTGCGTCCCTCCGACTCTCTGATAGACTTCACCTCTCGTCCTGCAAGAAAGGCTGAGTACTCATCCAGAACCCTGTCCCAGAGCTCTACGAGGGATACCTCCCCCTTCTCCAGCGTTTTAATGTTCTCAAGTTTTGACAGCTCTTTAACATCCTCTATGAGGCAGATTATCTTGTCGAGATTCCTCTTCACTATCTCGAGGTACTCAATGACCTCCTCGTCCTCACAGGAGGTCTCAATGAGTTCCACAAAGCTCATCGCCAAGCCGGCAGGATTCATCAGGTCGTGGTGCAGGATGTCTATCAGAAGGTCCTTGAACTTGTTGCTCTTCTCAAGCTCCGCGTACGCCTCCCGTATTTCCTCCTCCAGCCTGCGCTTTTCCTCCTCAAGGTGATGCTTCTCGAGGGCATCTTCTATCACCTTTCTTATCTTTGAAAAACTCGCTACAGACTTGACTATGTAGTCCGCCGCCCCGAGCTTCATCGCCCTGGTGGCGGTCTCCTCATCTCCCCGCCCCGTGACCATTATCACTGGCAGGTGGTAACGCCTGGAGATCTCACCCAGCACCTCCAGCCCGTCTTCTCCGCTCAGATTGTAGTCCAGAAGTACTATATCAAAGCCGTTGCCTTCAAGCAGCCGCCTGGCTTCATCCCAGCTTTTTGCCCCAACTACCTCTCCATATCCCCTTATTGCCATATTAACGAGGAGTATATCGTCCTCGTTGTCCTCTATATACAGAACCTTTACCATCTACCCCACGACCGGTAGCTGATTGGTAACTATCCAGTACAGCTGGATATTCTTTATTGTCTCCATAAAGTCTTTAAAACTTATTGGTTTTACTATATAGCTGTTAGCCCCCAGGTCATAGCAGGTTTTTATATCTCTGTCATTCTTGGAGGTGGTGAGCATAACCACGGGGATTCTCCTCAAGACCTCCCTCGATTTTATATACCTCAGTACCTCGATGCCGTCCGCCTTTGGGAGCTTCAGGTCAAGAAGGATAAGTCCTGGTTGCGGAGCCTCATGCTTCTCCACGCGCTTCAGAAATTCAAGGGCCTCTGCTCCATCTCTAGCGACGTGGACCCGGTTTCCAAGACCGTTCTTTTTAAAGGCCCTCAGCGTAAGTTCGATGTCGTCCTGACTGTCTTCCACAAGCAGTATGTCTATTGCCCTGACCATATTCATCTATTCGCCTCCTTGGGAAGGGTGAAATAGAAGGTTGCACCTTCTCCGGGTTTTGCCTCTGCCCATATCCTGCCCCCATGGGTCTCGATGATCTTCTTAACCATGGCAAGCCCCACTCCGGTGCCCTCGTACTCGTCTTCACGATGCAGGCGCTGGAATATCTCGAATATCTTGTCATGGTAGCGGGTGTCAAATCCTATGCCGTTGTCCTTGACATAGAACAGGTAGTGGTCGCCCTCATCGCGATAACCTACCTCTATCTCTGGCACTTCCTTGTCATTGTACTTCAGGGCATTTGAGATGAGGTTGGTGAAGACCTGATAAATTCTCTGCTTCTCAGCGCCCCTTATCACAGGAAGGTTCTCGGGTATCTTTATCTTTGCATTCTTTTTGTTTATCTCATATATGTTGTCCTCTATTGCCAGGGCCACCACCTCGGCTATGTTCACCTCGCCTCTCGCCAGGTTTATCCTTCCTATTCTGGAGTACTCAAGGAGTTCGTCTATAAGCACTCCCATCTTTCGCGCACTGGCAATTACCCTGTCAAGGTAGTGCTTGGCTTCGCCTTCAAGTTTATCCCCATAATCCTCCTGCAGGGCGGTGGAAAAGCCTTCTATGCTGCGCAGCGGCGCCTTCAGGTCATGGCTGATTGAATAAACAAAGCTCTCTATCGCATCATTTTTACGCTTGAAGCTCTCACTAAGGGATTTTCTGAGGTTGTTGAATGACGTTGCGAGCATGCCTATTTCGTCATGAGATTTCACGGGTATGTCCTTCACTTCCTCGCCCCTCTGTATCTCCTTTGCACTCCCCTCAACCTCCTTTATCAGCTCCTTCAGAGGGGCGGAGACAATCCTTCTGCTGAGATAGTAGAGCACACCTATTATTGAGAGGGTGAGAAGCTGGGTGGTGGCGAGTATATAGAAGAGGTTTCTCTTTGTGGCCGCTGCGATGTCCTCGTAGGGTGCGACGACACTTACGCTTCCCCTTAGCTCGCCTACATTGTAAACCGGATGGCAGGATGTGCATCCCTCTTTTGTCTGGAGTGCCCGCATATACCTGAAGTAGCGGGCTCCGTCTTTACCGGCTACAACACCATAGTACTCTGTCATATTTGTCTGCTGGAACATCTCCATGACGCGCTTCTCAAACTCATCCGGAGCATTTGCGGGGTTTATGGGCCTAAGAGAAGTCTGCCTCAGCCTGTAACCCGTAACCTCTGTAAATTCCGCAGCCACGCGGGAAATAAGCTTGTGGTCCTCAATCTGAATAAGAAGCTCTGAAATTGTGCGGGAACGCTCAAGAATCTGGTCATCCAGGCTGCGCTTTTGATAGGTGTAGATTATTATGCTGCTGGCGGAGGAGATTCCAATAATTACCACTGTTATCGCAAGAATCAGTTTTGTTCCTATGCTGGCGTCTCTCAGATTCAAACAGGTGCCTCCTTATACATAAAAATTATTTACCGAAATTCTGATTTATTGAAACAAATTTGAATGGGCTCCTGTGGAATACATCAGCGTTGAGGCCCCGGCAATCAGGCCGGCGATGGCATCGTCGACAAATGGGCCGAGGGATGAGAGCAAGCCCGGCTTGGCCCGGTCAAAGCGAACATACTCGAATCTCGCCCTGGTGCCGGCGATGTACTCTGCGATTGCCATTCCTATAATCTCATCAGCAACTATAAACACCGCATCGCTGCTATATGCTTCGCTGGAGATGCCGTAGAGTTCGCCCCTCTCAGCCTTATCCTCGAGGGCAAAGGCAGCCTCCAGCAGGGCGCAAACATTCGCATCCTCTAGCACAGCATCAAAAATTCCGCTCAGCACACGCTCCGCCTGCTCTCTGCTTTCAACCCCTGGATGGGGGACAAACAGCTCAAGGCAGGTTGAGATGAGCTCCTGCTTGGTTATGCCCACCTCTGTGAGTATGTTAATACAGCCCATTACTGTTTCCTCCCCACAGGACACACGTCTGTGCAGAGGGTGCATTTCTTTATGAGCAGCCCCGAGTCCTCCTCCAGCCTGCGGTTGTAGCTGCTGCACGCCTCGATGTTGAAGTCTCCGTTCAGTGCACCTGAGGGACAGGCTTCGCAGCATATGCTGCATCCTCTGCAGAGATTGGTGATGCGTCTCTGCTTTGCTTCCAGCTCTGCGTCTGTAGCAACGGCACAGAACCTCACTCTGGGTCCGAATTCAGGAGTTATTATCAGGTGGTTCTTGCCCTCGACACCAAGTCCGGAGGCAATAACGAGTGGGCGGAGGTCTATGCTCCTGTTGCTTGCCCCCACAGCGCTCGCCCGGTAGCCGCGAGCTTCAAGGAACTCCTCCATGCTCAGTGCGATAGCGTCCATTATGACATCTATAAACTGCCTGGGCTCCTCCCAGGTTGGGTAGCGCACTCCAGTAGCGAGGAGAGGGTGGCGGATAGACAGGCCAAGAATTATTGCGCTTCTCGCCCAGGGGAGGCGGAGGTAGCTGAGCGCCTGCTGTGAGCAGGTAAAACCCACGAGCTCAGCGCCCTTCTTCCTTGCAAACCTCTCAATCTCTTCCACGAGCAATCACATCACCGCCCTGGGATAAGCAGTACCAGCAGCATGCTCACAGCATATATGAGCAGCGCCACGTCAACAATCTTGAGCGCACGTTTTATATCCCTGGCAGAGGCCTCGCTTTCAAAGCTGCCCAGGGAGTAATGCCCCGGTTTTGTGAGGCGAATCTCAAGTGCGCCGGCGACTGTGCTCATGGGTATACCCGCATTGGGACTGGCCGGCTTCCTCCTGTCGCTGCGCAGGGTTTCAAGCGCACCCCTAAGGCTGGCGCGGATTAAAAGGGTGGAGAGGAGGAGAAAAATCGCAAACAGGCGTGCCACTGGAAAGTTGAGGAGGTCGTCCAGCTTTGCGGAGGGTGCGCCAAAGGCGCCATATCCGGGGTAGCCCACCATGGCGTCCAGGGTGTTGACAGCGCGGTATGCCAGCGCCGCTGCCACGCCCAGCTCGAGGCTGAAGAAGGAGAAGATGGTAAAGTAGAGCAGGGGTGCAGCCACCGCATCCACGCTGTTCTCGGCGATGCTCTCCACGCAGGCAGAGCTTATCTCCTCTCTACCCAGCCTGCTCGGGTCCCTGCTCACTATGTATGGGAGAAGCGCCCTCGCCTCAGTCAGGTTTCCACCTTCAAGGGCGCGCTTCACCGGCAGCGTGTAGTCAGCCAGGCCTCGCCAGCTCATGCAGAGCTTGAGAATAACCGCTGCCATTAGGAGTTTCATCCCAGCCCAGGGGATGAGGGCGAGCAGAAGAAAGGCGGGCAGAGAAAAACCCAGTGTCACAAGTAAAAGGAGGAGCATGCCACCGGCAAAGCCCTGGGGCAGGCGCGAGCCGAGCAGAGCTATGACCCTGCCCATGTATACGGTGGGATGCATTCTTTCGCGGGGTTCGCCGAAGATACGGTCTATCAGCACAGCCCCAATCAGGGCCAGCGCAGCCTCGAAGGGCATCTTACCTCCTTCCGAAGACCAGCGCCTCCAGATGGCGCATATCCATGCTCTGCTCCACCACGTCCGCAGCGCAGTCGATGGCCTTGTCCCAGAGCTCTTCCAGGTCTCTGCCTTCCGTCTCGGCTTTCCTCCCTTTAAACGACGAGATGTACTTGAGAAATGCTCCCCTGAAGTCAGGGGCATCGAAGATTCCGTGGATGTAGGTGCCCATCACCCTCTTCCCGGCGTCGAAGGCGCCCTCGCCACGGGAGTTGAATCTCAGCAGTGGCACATGGGCATGGGTGGACTCTCCCATGTGAATCTCATAGCCCCTCACCTCCACCTCACTCCCTGTTAGCGACTCCCTTGCCCTGCCCTCTATGCGGATGGTGCGCTTTTCCAGCCCCTTAAAGCGGGTGCTCATCTTCAACAGCCCCAGTGCGCTGTACTCACCTGCCTCAAAGTTCTCCACGCCCGCTTCGTCTACAACCTTCTCCCCCAGCATCTGATACCCGCCGCATATCCCGAAGATGGGCACGCGTCCGTAAAGCTCTCTAATGGCCTCGGCAAAACCTCGCCTCTTGAGCCATTCCAGGTCGGAGATGGTGTTCTTTGTGCCAGGGATTATAACGGCATCGCAGTCGTGCAGCTCCCCCGGCGAGGTGATGAAGCGCACCACCACGCCCCGCTCGTAGCGAAGGGCATCAAAGTCTGTGAAGTTTGCTATCCTGGGAAAGCGAATTACACAGACCTGCACTGCACCTTTAGCGTGGTGGACCTTCTCCAGGCCCATGGAGTCCTCCTCCGGCAGATGGAGGTTGTCGATGTAGGGGAGCACCCCAAGCACGCGCACGCCGGTAAGCTCCTCTATCTCCCTCAGCCCCGGCCTTAGAATCTCCATATCTCCCCTGAACTTGTTTATCACAACCCCCTTCACGCGGCCTCTCCAGTGCTCCGGGAGGAGCATCAGGGTTCCGTATATGCTTGCGAAGACCCCGCCCCTGTCTATGTCCGCCACCAGGATTACGGGCGCATCTGCGAGCTCGGCGACGCGCATGTTGGCTATGTCCTGGTGGTACAGGTTTATCTCAGCCGGCGAGCCAGCGCCCTCTATTATTATGAGCTCATACCTGCTCTTGAGCCTCTCAAGTGCCTCCCTTACGGCGTTTATACCCTCGTCAAGGGCAAACTCGCTGTAGTAGCTCATCGCCTCCAGGTTTTTGTACGGCTTTCCGGAGAGCACCACCTGCGCCCTGCTCTCACCCATTGGCTTTACAAGGATGGGGTTCATCTCCACTTCTGGCTCCACCCTTGCCGCAAAAGCTTGGAGTGCCTGAGCCCTGGCAATCTCCTCTCCATTAGGGGTTACGTAAGAGTTGAGGGAGGTGTTCTGCGCCTTAAATGGCGCAACGCGTATGCCCCGCCTTGCAAAGACCCTGCACAGCGCCATTACAAGGAAGCTCTTCCCGGCAAAGGAGGAGGTACCCTGAATCATGAGCGTCTTCGCCTCGTCCTGCTGCATGGCCCGCAGTCTTGCCTGCTGGAGTGCTTTTTTAGAGTGCTTTCCCAGCTTCTCCAGCTCCTCGCTCACCCTGAGGGCTGCATCGGGGCGGTGAATCCAGTGGCAGCGCTTGCAGCTCCAGACCCGGCGGGAGGTGCGCCTGCTTATCACCCACCTGCCCCCGGTTGAGGTATCTTCACAGGGGTAGAAGGGGCAGTAGCAGAAGGTGCAGTCCTGCCCCTCGAAGTGGCAGGGGTAGTACTCGCATGAGGTGTTGCTTCCCTTAAGCTCAGTCATTGAGCAGCTCCTCCATGGCAGCAAGCAGGCGAATATTTTCCTCGCGCTTCCTGATGCACACTCGGATGTGCTCCTCGCCCAGGTGCCTGAAGCTGGAGCAGTCCCGGATGAGCAGGCCCTTTTCCGTGAGCCTTGCCTTCATCTCCGGAGATTTCATTCCTGTTTCTTTTATGTTTATCAGGAAGAAGTTGGCCTCGCTTGGATAGACCTCCACCAGGGGCAGGCGGCGAAGCCCTGAGAAGAGGTGCTCCTTCTCCTCAGCAAGATACTCTCTGCTCTTCCTGACGAACTCCTCATCCCTCAGCGCAGCGAGTGCCGCCCTCTGTGCCAGGGTGTTCACATTCCACGGCGGCAGGGCCAGGCTGAGGTAGTGCGCCACCTCCGGCGAGGCTATGGCATAACCCAACCTCAGCCCCGGCATTGAGTAAAATTTTGTCATGGAGCAGAGAACAACCAGGTTTGGGAAGCTCTCAAGCAGCTGCGAGGCACTTTCAAGCTTTGAGAATTCTACATATGCCTCGTCAACAAATACCATGCACGAAGCCTTCAGCGCTTCCTGTGCCAGGGTCTCTATCTCTTTAAGCGCAAGTGCTTTGCCTGTGGGGTTGTTGGGGTTGCACAGGAACACCGCCTTAGCGCCGCGCATGCCTGAGAGGATAGCATCACTCCCTGCGGCGGAGGGCACCTCCCTCACCCGGGCGCCGTAGAGCGCCGAGAAGTACTCATACTCTGCAAAGGTGGGCTGTGGAATAACCGCGATATCGCCCTGACCCAGAAACACCTCACAGAAGGTCTTTATAAGCTCAGAGGAGCCATTCCCGAGCACCACCTGCCCGGGGTTAACCCCGTGCTTTGCCCCGAGTTCAGAGCGCAGCCTTTCGCCAGTCGGAGGATAGCTTGCAATCTCGTCTATTGCTCTGATAATCGCCTCAACCACCTTCCTGCTGGGGCCGAGGGGATTCACATTTGCGCTGAAATCTACAACGCCGGTGGAATACTTCCACACATCGCCGCCGTGCGCCGCTCTTGTGGCTGACTTCAGATTTCTGTTTGCCAGCATATCCATAAAAAAGTCTACAGCCTCCTCTCCACTATTCCTGTGCTGGTGGGGATGGTAAAGTAGAATCTTGCCCCCTTGCCCGGCTCGCTCTCCACCCATATCCTGCCATTGTGGCTGAGTACTATGTTTTTTGCCAGATAGAGCCCGAGTCCCATCCCTCCATATCTCCTGCTGGGGCTGCGGTCTATCTGATAAAAGAGGTCAAAAACCCTGTCCTGCTCTTCGGGAGGGATTCCTATCCCGGCGTCTTCCACACATACCTCTATCATGCCTCTCCCCAGGGAGCGCTCCGGGGGGCGCCAAACCGCATAAACCCTCACCGTCCCGCCTTCGGGAGAGAATTTTATGGCATTGGTCAGGAGCACAACCAGGAGGTGTACAAGGGCATCTCTGTCTCCCTTCACCTCAGGTAGCGTCTCCTCGATGCTGGTCTCAATTGTTATTTTACTGCTATCTGCATCCGACTTCATTATTCTGAGAGCACTTTCAATCACTTCCTGGATGCGCAGCGTCTCAATCTTTACTTCAGCCACCCTTTTGGGCCCCACTCTAACCAGGTCTCTGAGCAATTTTTCCAGTCTTACGATCGCATTCATTGCGGTGGAGAGTATCTCATCTTCCTCCACCTTCGGGCCAAAGATTTCTAGGGAAGCCTTTGCGATTGTTACGGGTGTTAAAAGCTCGTGGGTTATGTTGGCAAGGATGTTGTGCTTTATTTCTTCCAGTTCTTCAAGCGTTACGTCCCTCCTCTTCAGGATCAGGAGCCAGTATTTTTCATCGTGGCATTTTATGGGTATTATTAGAAGATTGATAGGCTCCGGTGAGGACATAATTTCCAGCACCATCTCCTTTTCAAGAGCCATCGCATCTTTTAACATTCCTTTTTCTTCTTCTCCAAAATACAGAGCAAAATGGTAAAAAAATTCAGATATACTGCTGTCGAGCAGGGCTCTGCCGTCCCTCAAAGTACCTCTGATGGTGAGCTCACTGTCGATTAAAACTGCACCGAAGATACCCTCTTCGGAGTAAATTCTCCTGTCACTCTTAAGCCAGGGCATATCCCATTGCCTTTTTTTATCCAAATACAATTATCCTGTAAAGACTTCTCAGCGCAGGAGGCAGACGCTTTATCTCCACTCTGTGCAGTTCAAGTTTGCCAAGGTAACCAACGGCATCGTAGGCGGCGTCGAAGAAGAGGAAGGCCACAAAGTATGTAAAGGGCATTAAGGAGGCAGCGCATATTGCGAGCAGTGCCAGCTTGAGCGCAAACCTGTGGGCAAAGAAGAACTCAACGCTCTTGGGCGCTCTGTGAGTGTCCACATAGTCATTGCCCTTCTCATCTATAATGCCAAAGATTGTGAGTATCGCCAAAGGCAGAAGGAGAATGTTTTCTCCGGCAAAGAGTATTATGGCAAGGATAATTAATGTAGTGCTTGCCGTGAAGATTCTGTTGTCTATTTTGCCTGAGAGGAGAACACCCAGCAGCACCGCTGTGAGTAGGGTTGCAGAGTATGCGTCGGATACAGAGAGGGCTATCCACAGTACAACGAGAATCACAGCCAGCGCTGAAGCAACTCTCCTGCTGTGCAGGCCTTCATCAAAGGCATCGTCTATATACTTAAGGCCACCTCCAATCAGGGCATATATTGCAACTAAGGGAACCATATTTTCCCACCTCATTTGAAAATTTACCCATCGGCGATATATAATAATTTCCATTTAAAATCAGGTATTACAAGGATGTTTTTTTAAATAATTCTTTAACAGAATTTTGATTTTTCCCATCTATCTGAAATTTGGCTTAAAGCGATTAAAGCACTGGTTTGTCAGTATTTTATGATAACTGACCTCTCCCTTGGCAGTCCTCCGTATAACTTCTCAATTGTTATCTTCACTTCCCTGCCGGAGCTCTTCAGTATCAGAGAATTGCTAACAGACTTCTTTATGTCCTCTATTTCTTTTCTGGGAATAATATCGGGGTTAAGCACAATCAGAGGGGTGCAGTTCCACCTCTTGTAGCCTTCGAGGTGTCTTGTGAGTATCTCCTCCATCTCTTCCCACTTGTAGTAGGTGCTCAGGTCAGAGAATATGTCGATAATTATGCGCTTGTGGGCAGCCTTTGGCAGGGACTTTATGCTCTTTACTATTGCGTGCTGAATAAGTGTAAGGCTCAGAGGTACAATGGTCCTCCCCTCCTCTTCCAGAAGCTGCGTTGGCGTGTGTTTTGTGTTCAGGGTGTGATGTATATCCAGAAACATCAGATTTTTCAGGCTTTTCCGGGATAATTCTTTTATGATAAAGTCTTTGATTTCGTCATAGGGCACATTGGATGTGAAGTATATCACCTTATCTCCGTTCTTTAATCCCTTTAGTATGAAGGATTTAATGAATATGGATTTTGCCCTTGTTTCTTCACTGAGCAGAAGGGTGGAGGAGTTCTTTGCCATTCCACCTCCCACGAGCTCATCAAAGGCTTCTATGCCTGTTGGCACAATATTCAGCGCCTCCTCGCTTTTTATCCCGTAGGATGAGAGTTTTTCATTTATGGTTTTGGTTATGGCAGTCTTGAAGAGCGAATACTCGAAGGGGAAGCTTTCTTCCAGGGAGTCCAGATAGAGCTTCAGATTGCGGCTGAATTCTTTTTCATCCATTGGGGGAGGCGAGCTTCCGTTGCTCAGGCTTCTGAAGAATTCGCTTATCTTGGCCAGCTTTGAGATTATCCTTCTGTTTTCTTTTTCTGGTACGAATGCAGAGATTTTCTCAGAAACAGCTTTCAGGGTATCCCTGAGTACTGTTGGGTAGTATTTTCTTGTGTCGAAACTGCCTCTCAGGTCGGGTGGCAGGCTCAGGACATTAATCCCGAGTATTTTTTCTATGTCTGCCAGAATTTCCTCCTTATTTTGCCTTTTGATTGAGAATTTCTTGCTGTCTTCACTGGAATACATATCGAGGAGGATGGCCGTGGCGAGGGCATCCTTTAGCTTTTCATCCATTTCAGGGAACCAGAAGGTTCTCGTTGTGTCGTCGAATTCTACCTCCTCTACTTCTGGATGGTCCTCGACGAACCTCTTCTTCACCCTCTCCAGGATTTCCTGCAGCGCGTCTACACGAATCCAGAAGCTGGCATGGTGGTTCAGGAGCTCTTCAACGGTGCTCGTCTCCTCTGAGAGATGCCTTATTTTAAGGGTGTTTATGGCGTATATCTCTATCACGAGCACCGCAAAGTAGGCCAGGAAGAAGCTACCGTGGAGGGGAAACATGTCCACCTCTGTTACAGATTTGTAGAAGAGGTAAACGACCACGAAGGCTGCGAAGCCGCTGAGGTAACTCAGATTGGTCCATATGTTCTTCTCCATCAGCTCCTCGAAGCCCCTGTGCGTGGTGCTGAGGTATCCTATGTAGGAGATGAGAAAGACCACTATGAAGGTGATGATTAGGGGATAGTTCTCAATGTTGAGGACGCCGATTAACGGCAGAGCTTTGCCGTAGGTGAAGCCAATCCCGAAGAATATTATGAAGAAAGCAGAGATGTAGCTCAGAAGGTACCTTGAGAAGGTGAGCTGGTCGTATTTTATCTTGATGTTGAGGTTTTTTGCTATGGAGCGAAGGTCCAGTGTGTAGAACATGTAGAAGGCGAAGAGAAGGGCAACAAATGCCATTACCAGCAGCCGGGACTTGCTATCGAGGCTTCCCCAGGAGAACAGCGACATCGCGAGCACATAGAAGCTCGCCCCTGTGTGCACAAAGAGACCAATTTTGAGATATTTCCAGTATTTCAGCCCTGTCCTCTCTCCAACGACACGCGTGTAGATCGAGACAAC
>NZ_JBPMGE010000090.1:0-10083 GCF_054014795.1 Candidatus Pyrohabitans sp.
AAGAGGATTGCCTTCTTCATGGACTACGACCGCTATGGCAGAGAAGAGGCGCCGGCGATACTCCAGTTTATTCAGACGCTGCGCAACCATGGGCACAGCGTGGACTTCATGACCTCCGAAGGGGAGCTTCTGGAGAGGCTTCCTCATGGCTACGATGTGGTGGCACTCTCTGTATTCAGCAGCCTTGAGCTTAGAGATGTACTCAAGACGGCGATAAGGGTGAAGCAGGCAGATTCTCGTGTGGTCAGCGTACTCGGCGGTCATGGCGTCGCCGAGAACGCCTCAAAGCTTATTCTCGCCACGGGCATAGATGCGGTTGTTGAAGGCGAGGCTGAGAACACCTTTCCCCTGATGCTCAGGCACCTGGAGAGGGCCAAAGAAGCGATGAGGCTTACCTCGCCCCATGTCGCCTATTCTCCCGAAGCCTCTCAGGCTGCATATCTGGACGCTGAGGCGATTGAGCTTCTGAGGCAAAATGAATTCAGGAGTCCCATTACAGAGGAGATGGCGCAGGATATTCTTAGTGAGCATTTTACCAGGAGGATAAAATACCGTGGAAAGGAGCTTGAGATAGAGGTTCCAATTACAGGCGTTTACATAAAAACCCGCGATGGCGAGGTGCTCTACTCGGGCTCTGCCACCGATGAAGAGGTAATAGACAGGGCGTACAGAAGGAATAAGAAGCAACTGGGCGCCGCGATGTCCAAACCAGAGCTTTCCCGCTTCATCCAGGCCTACCCCACAAGGCAGGAGCTTGAGGAGAACTTCACAGGTTACCCCTGGGATATTGTCGAGGCAAAGGGGTGGCATGCTTTAAGTCTGTATGTGCAGCGGGGATGCAACTGGGGCAGGTGTGAGTACTGCAGCATAACCACGCCGGCAGGGAGAAGTATAAGTGTTGAGAAGGTGATGGCGCTTCTCAGAGAGGCCCCTGGACACGGCGTACGTGATATTACCTTTGATGATGACCAGTTTGTGCAGAGCCAGCGCTGGGTGGCTGAGCTCTGCAGAGGGATACTGAGGGAAAAGCTCAACCGCAGGCTCAGGTTTGGTGCAATGCTTCGCGTGGACGCAATCAGAGACTTCTCACTTCTCAGATTGATGAAGGAGGCGGGCTTTTCAAAGGTTCAGCTTGGTGTTGAGAGCCTTGTGCCAGAGAAGATAGCCTACTTCAGAAAAACCCTGCCCGGTAGGGAGGAGGAGTACATACAGAAGGCCTCAGCCCTGATTGACGCGTGCATGGCCTCTGGCCTGGACGTCGGAATATTTGTGATAACCACGAGACCCAAGAAGAGTGAAGCTCTGGAGGAGGTGGCCCGCGAAATTGAGGCACTGCTCCAGCTTCTGCTCTCGCTCTACCGCAGGCACCGGAGGCTGCCCACCATCAGCTTCAACGACATGCTCATGGCCTATCCGGGGGCGCCGCTGCTGAAGAAGGAGAAGTACAAGCGTATGCTTATCCCTGTGGCGATCGCCGACAGGGGCGGAGGAGAGGAGCTTGTGGTAGTCGAGGTGCCCTACATCTTTGAGCTCAAGAGCATTCAGCTGGCCAACTACCTGGCAATTGTGGGAGAGATGGCAAAGCGCAGGGGCATGCCTGCTGAGCAGTTAAACGAGACCCTGGAGCATTTTGAGGACCTGATCAATGCCATTAAAGTTGCGGCGCAGCATCTCTCCAGCGAGATGTCAGCCTGCCTTGAGTACCTCTCAGCCCTGGACGATGAGGAGAGGAGGGAGCTTGCAGGGCTTCTAAACCTGGCAACATCCAACCTTGAAAAAGCCCTGCTCAGCGGGGCTGTGTCTATAGCCGAGCTCAAGCGCGCCGTTGAGCGCACCGGCGAGGAAAACCTCCGGGAGCTGGGCGAGCTTCTGCCGGCGAGGCTTGGTGAGGCGGGCAGAAACCTTGAAAGGCGCTGCAAGGAGATGGAGCGCATCCTCTATGCGGTTGAGGGTGATGTTTACATGAGGGTGAAGACCCACCTGAGCCAGGCCAGAGCTGAGCTGCGCGGCGGGGAGGGGCATAGTAGTGTGCGCAGAATCAGAAAAGAGTCAAGGGAGCTTCTGGATAGATACTACCCCTACTACCTGGCAAGGTCTTCGCTTCAGAACCTGCTTACCTGGCTGGAGGAGTATGAGGCTACTCTTCCCTCTCGCCACGCTTGAGCTCGTGAATCCCCATCTTCTCCAGTTCACGCTTTATCAGCTCCACCGGAATGCTGCCCACGAAGCGCAGCCGGCGGTTTATTGTCACCATTGTTGTGGGGCCGCTCTTCTCGAGCTGCTCTTTCACCTCGGGGTACTTCTCCACATCATCGCTCATTATGTCAATCCAGGTGACCTTTATCCTGCCCTTGCCGTACTTCTTGTCCATGAAGTTCTGAAGAACCTCGGCATCGAGGTCTATGCTCTCCGGCAGGTCGCACACCCCGTCCTCCTCGCAGTTGTAAGGTATGAGGTTGCCGAAGATGGTTATCTCAGCCTGCGTCGCCTCCTCCGCATCGTCCAGCTCCCCGGCGAAGGCCTTGCGGTAGTCAATCTTCCACACGCTCTGCTCCCGCGCCTCGAAGTTAGGACAGCTCTTCTCCTTCCACTTTTCTACAACCCACTTCTGATTAAACTCGTCAAACTCAGCACCGAAGCAGGGTCTCCCGGTGTGAATGCAGAGCTCCTCCTGCTCAGGGTTGTGGTACCTGCACTCTCCAAGCATAGCAATCTCCTCGCCTCTGCTGGCAGGTTAACGATTTTATCCAAATTGGTAGTGCTGATGTGCGCATGGGCGCGGCGGCGTTTTTGCACAGTATTATATACCTTATATATTTTATTTAGAAAAAGCATAAATATCCTTCCCACTAGTAATTAGTAACCTACAGAGGCGAGGCAGCACATGCGTATTCTCGTTTGTATAGACGGTTCCGAAGGTTCACTAAAGGCGCTTCGTTTTGCTATGAGGCTGGCGAAGGATAGCGGCTATTCTATATCCCTGCTCCACGTGGTGCCAAAGCTTCCAACCACAAAGGAGGAGGTTATACGCCTGATAAAGGAGGAACTTGGCTCTCCCGAGGAAGCGGGAAGGCGTTACCTTGAGAAAGCCAGGCAGATTGCAGAAGAGGAAGGCGTACCTGTGCAGGAGGTTATTCTGAAAGAGGGCAACCCTGTTGAGGAGATTCTGAAAGCTGAGGAGGACTATGATTTGGTGCTGGTGGGCTCCCGGGGGATGGGCAGGGTGAACAGGCTACTCCTTGGCAGTGTTTCCTCCAAGCTTGTGGCTGCTTCCTCAAAGCCGGTGCTGGTGGTGAGGTAGATATGGGTGTAACCGCCAACCCTGTGACGATAACCTGGGTTGTTGGCATTGGCTTAGGTGCGCTAATTGCGAGTGCCCTGCTGCTCAATAAGCGCACCCGCAGGTGGAGCGACAATAAGATATTCTTCACCTCCATTACCACGAGTTTCTCTGTTGTGCTCATTTTGCTAAAGCTTACAGGGAGGATTTAGAGCTTGGACATAGGAGTAACACCCTTCTTCATAGCAGCCCTGCTTGCCGGGCTCTACATGGCCTGGAACATCGGCGCCAACGACGTTGCCAACGCCATGGGTACGAGCGTTGGCTCCCGCGCAATAACCTACAGGCAGGCTATACTCATCGCCGCAATCTTTGAGTTTGGCGGAGCGGTTATATTCGGGAAGCAGGTCACAGAGACGATACGCAAGGGTATAGTCGACCCCAGCAGCTTCACCTCACCCGATGTGCTTGCCCTCGGCGCCTTTGCAGCTCTTTTGGCAGCTGGCATATGGCTTACCGTCGCAACATGGGCGAAGCTTCCGGTTTCGACAACGCACAGCATTGTCGGTGCCATGACGGGCTTTGGCATCGCCGCTCAGGGTTTGGGTGTTGTCAACTGGGCTAAAATGACGAAGATCGTTGCCAGCTGGATTGTCTCGCCTATAGCAGGTGCCATTGCAGCTTTTCTGCTATTCACAGGAATGCGTTACTTCCTTCTTAAAAAAATGGACGATAGGCAGCGCGTGGAGAGAATATTCGGGAAGTTCCAGATAATGACTGCCTGCTTCATAGCCTTCTCCCACGGCAGCAACGACGTTGCCAACGCCATAGGTCCCCTTGCGGCAGCGCTGACCTTCTCCCAAGCTTCTACAGTGGAGGTGGCTGCACAACTGCCTGTGCCCAAGTGGCTTCTCGCCTTTGGCGGCCTCGGTATAGTGCTGGGTCTCGCAACCTGGGGCTACCGTGTAATGGGCACCATAGGCGAGCGGGTTACGCAGATAACCCCCACCAGAGGCTTTACCGCCGAATTCAGCGCCGCCACCGTAGTGCTTGCGAATTCGCAGATAGGTATGCCCATTTCAACGACACATACGCTTGTGGGCAGCGTTATAGGTGTTGGCCTCGCCCGTGGGATAAAGGCATTAAATTTAAAAATAATCAGGGATATAGTTTTATCCTGGTTGGCAACAGTGCCTTTCGCGGCAATTGTTGCGGCAATAACCTTTAAGGTGTTGATGTACCTGAGGTGACCCAGTTGAGGAGTGTTCTTGGAATGTTTGCACCGTCGCCCTTTGAACCGCTGGAAGAGCATGTAAAGATAGTCAGGCAGTGCTCCGACCTGTATCGCGAGATGGTGGTTGCCTACCTCGATAAGGATTTTGAGCGCTCGGATAAGATAGCACTTCGCATCTCAGAGCTGGAGCATGAGGCAGACAAGATAAAGAACAGCATTCGCGAGCGCCTCCCGAGGAGCATATTCATGCCGGTCGATAGAGGGGACTTTCTGAACTACCTGCGGGAGCAGGACCAGGTTGCTGACCGCCTGGAGGAGGTGGCGCTTACCATGAGCCTTCGCAGGACAGAGGTTCCTGAAGAGCTCCGTGCCGATTTTCTTGACATGGCAAAGAAGGTGTGCGACGTCGTGGACCTCGTACCCCTGGCGGTGGGGAGTATGATTGAGCTTCTTGAGTCTACATTCAAGAAGAAGGACAGCAAGGTAAACCTGTACATAAACCTGCTCAACGAGAAGGAACAGCTCACTGACGACCTGGATTTGAAGATAAGGAAGCGGATCTTCGATATCGAGGACAAGCTAACCCATGGCGAGCTTTTTCACCTGATGCGCGTGGTCAAGCTTTTAGCCCGTGTCGCCGACCATGCAGAGAACTGTGGCGACCGCATGCGTGTGATGGTGGCCAGACTGTAGGTGATAGAAATGATGGAGCCAAAAACTGAGATAATAATGGTTGGACACATTCTGGAGAAGAATATAGTCTTCGAGGTTTACGAGAGGATAAAGGATTTTGGTGTGGATGTGAAGCACTGCGAAATCTCCTTTACCACTCTGAAGGAGGGCATAGAGCAGCGCAAACCCTCGACGATGCGCTGCTACCTGGTTGGTCCAAAGGAAGAGCGCGAGAAGGCGATAAATGAGATTAAGAAGATAGCTGAGAAGTACGACTGCGGCATAGAGACGATAGACTATGAGGAAATGTGGAGGAGGCGATAGTCCCATAAATTGAGTATATACCCTAAATTAAGGGTATTTTTAAATTTTAAAAGGTGGCGGATGTAAAAGCGACCATGGATGGTTAAGGTAGATTAGAATTTCAGTCAGGATTGCCTGACTTATCCCCACGAGAGAAAGCTTAAATATATTAAAGTTTAATTATCTGCATGGAGGCACAGATAAAGCGTTACAATGTTGTCATCCATGGGAGGGTTCAGGATATAGGCTTTAGAAACATGGTTGTCCAGATGGCCAATTTTTTGAGGCTTAAAGGTTATGTTTTCAATGATGTGGATGGCAGTGTGAAGGTTATAGTGGAGGGGCTAAAAGATACTCTGGATGCCTTTTTGGAGGACATCGTAATAAAAACAGGCAACATCGGGGCAGAAATTACAAGTTTGGATAAAAAGGAGGTATCCTTTGATTTCGACCTTCCTCCAAAGTTTGTAAAAATTCCAACCACTGAACTTGAGGAGATCGGCAGGAAGCTTGATGTTGGTATTGATAAACTTAGGTCAATAGATGGGAAGCTTGACAAGCTGGACAAACTTGAAACTCTTGATACTTTAGCTGAGGGGCAGGATACTCTAGTCGATGGACAGAATACTTTAGTTGAGGGGCAGAATACTCTAGTCGATGGACAGAATACTTTAGTTGAGGGGCAGAATACTCTAGTCGATGGACAGAATACTTTAGTTGAGGGGCAGAATACTTTGGTGAAGAGGCTGGACACTCTAGTTGAGGGGCAAGAGGGGATGAGAAGTACCCAGGAAAAAATGCTTAAGGTCCTTGAAAAGATAGAAGGCAAGCTCTGAAATTCTAAATCTCATTGCCGCGAATGCGATAGCGCTAGCACCGCTTTAGGGAGCGCTCTACCACCTCACCCTTTGGCGAGACCTCTGCGAAGACTATGCCCTCAAAGCGATATATTTTTGTTTCTTCATCTAGCCAGCAGTCCGGCATAAGCCCCGCTTTGACACAGGTGTGGCTGAGGAACTCTTCAGTGCTCCATCTCTCGTCCACAGGTACCTGAGGGAGGAGCAGCCCACGGGCAAAGCCGCGCTCTACAATTAATCCGTGCTTCCCTACCTCAATCTTCTCGGGGTATTCTCTGGGTGAACGGACCTCCATCAGCTCCGGCTTGGTGAGTATACTCACCTCCACTGTGCAGTGTTCCAGCTCCCTGAGGCTGAGCGGATAGAACCTCGGGTCCTGTGTCGCTGCTGCGATTGCTGCCTTTATTGTTGCCTCCACGAGAGGATAAACAGGCTCCGGGTAGCCTATGCATCCCCGGAGCTCATGCGCAGGATAGCTCTCTAGGGTGACGAAGACACCCGCCTTCTCCATGAGTTTTTCAGGAGCATCTTCCGGCGGCGAAAGCTTTCGTCCCTCGCGCAGATAAACCTCAATTGCACGTCTTGCCAGACCTATGAGATACTTCCCCTCTCCTAAGGAATACATGCTAATATATTTATTCCCGGGGTTTATCAATTTAGTGTTTGAGGGCAGGCTGGCACGCTACCGCAGCATGTACTTCTTGAGCAGCAGCGCATCCTCGCCGTCGGTGTAGTAGCGGCGTATAATCCCCTTCTCCACATAACCGAGTTTTTTATAGAATTTTATTGCGCGGGTGTTGGAGATCCTCACCTCCAGCCAGATTTCTACAACACCGTTCTTCTTCAGCTCCTCCTCCACAGCGAACATCAGCGCCCTGCCGATACCCCGGCAGCGGTGCTTCTCTTCAACGGCTATTGCTATTATGTGCCCCTTTGTGTTTACCTTCCTTGCTATCACGTAGCCCACTACAAGCCTGTTCTCCTCGGCCACGAGGAAGGTATCGCCATAGAGCTCATAAAGATTGAGCAGGAAGACGGGATGGTAGGGGTCTTTGAAGCTCTGAACTTCGATTTCGTAGACTCTTGCCAGGTCACTCTGTCGGAATTTTCTGATTAACAGCATTTCAATAGCTCCGTGCTTTATTGCGTAACAACCCCGTAAATATTTTCAGATAGCACATATTACATTTTTCCTCAGCAGTCAGCAGGGTGCAGCCAAAAACTCTATTAACCCCCTGCATTAAAAACAAAGCAGAGCGAGGTAAAGCCTACGGAAGGATTTTTCATGTCCCAGAGATTCAGATTTCTGGCAGAATTTTTGAAGAAGAACTACAGCGGTGCTGCCAAGGTGGTAGAGGTTGGCGTGGGCAGTGAGAGGGGGGTACTCAATGAGCTGAAGTCGAGCATAAAGGGCGAGGTGTTTGGTGTGGATGTCAAAGGCAAGGGGGTAATAAAAGACGACGTGTTCTCACCCAATCTGGAGGTATACCTTGGCGCAGAGCTCATCTACTCCCTTCGTCCGCCTCCAGAGCTCTATCCTGCGCTCCTCTCGCTTGCTGAGAAGGTCGGCGCCGACCTCATAATCCGCCCCATGAGCACAGACCCCCCGCCGCCGGGGATGAGGCTGGTGAACTACCGCGGGGAGTTCTT
The DNA here is from genome assembly GCF_054014795.1 of Candidatus Pyrohabitans sp. Lineage (NCBI taxonomy): Archaea > Methanobacteriati > Candidatus Hydrothermarchaeota > Candidatus Pyrohabitans > Candidatus Pyrohabitans sp. The sequence continues at coordinate 7,997 of NZ_JBPMGE010000090.1, forward strand.
CTATATTAAGACTCGTAAGGCGAGGTGAAGTTACCTTAGCTTCGCTCCACACTCGCTGCAGAATTTGAAAAAGGGCTCATTGCTGGCGCCGCATTTCCTGCATGTAATCTGACGAACCAGCTCAAAGGCATTGCACTCTCGCAAACGCATGTCTCGCGAGAGGGCGCAGAACATGCTGAGCTCTGCTCCATTGAAGTCCCACTTTACGACTAAATTTGAGCAGAAGATGCATTTGCTTGTGACCTGGGCTATATCGCGGAGGTTTTCCATTTGAAAATATGTTGCCAGCGTAGCATAAGAATTTATTCATGGAAGAATCCTATCATATATTATAAAGGAAGCTCTCTTATGCGGACCCTTCTATCTTCTATCACAACAATTGCTCCTGTCTGCAGAGATTCAGCAACCTGGGGGATGGTGATGGAGAGCAGGGAATTTACGTGCTCGGGTGAAGGATCTTTCAGACGCAGTATAATCACAGATGGTTTTTTGGACTTTGTATAAGAAAGGATGTGACCAAAATCCAAATCCATTGATATAAGCACCATTTCATTTATCCGGGCATATTCGAATATCTCCCTATCCTTTGCTTTAGCCATCCCTATTTCATTTACTCGTATAGCTTCGTAACCTTGAGAACGAAGGAATTCGGCAGTTTTTGGGGATAATGCCATATCTATTAGAAACTTCATACAGTCACCGGCAGTGACTTCTCAGATGTTGCCCAGGCTGCAAATTCCAGTGCCTGTTTAATGTCTTCCTCTTCCAGCTCAGGGAAATCCTCGAGTATCTCTTTGACATCCTTTCCAGCAGCGATTAATTTTACTATAAGAGCTACTGGTATCCTTAAGCCTCTGATGCACGGCTGGCCTCCCATTACTTCAGGGTCGATTGTTATTCTGTCGAACATAGCCTTACCTCCTGACTTCTTTGAGAAAGTTAATTTCTAAAAACTTATCTCCATAAAAATCCGAGGTACTCACCTATTTTTAGTGGTAGCCTATCAGCTGGGGTTTATTTTGTCAAAGTACATTTTTAAGTACCTTTCCCACGTACTCAGCAACTGACTCTTCCATGCGGGGTCTAAAGTGCTCCAGTCTTTCCTCTGCCTCCTGCGATATCTCTGGAGGGCTGCGTTTAAGCACCCTCAGGGGATCACGCTCAGGCTCAAGTACCCTATCGCCCCTCAGCACCTCCACATCGCTGAAGGTGCCCAGAAGCCTGCGGAACGCATGCTTCACCTCTTCCTCCACCTTCTTTCCGTAGCGCGTACCGAACATGGAGAAGAGGGGGTATTTGGTTATCCCATTCGCACCCGCCAGGAGGGCGATGCCTATGTTTGGAAGCTGGTCCACCCATGTGCCGGAGATTATCCTCACCTCAGGAAAGCTGATGCGCGTCGCGGCGATTACGCCTGCCTGGTACAGTGAAGCTGGCGGCGGCGTGGCTTCATAGCGCGTGCCCCTGTGAGGGTTGAGAGAGTATAGGGTAATCCTGTCCAGCTTAAGCTCATCGATTAGCTCCAGCAGGGTGTGCACATCGGCTATACCTTCGCCAAGCCCGAGAATTATTGTAATCCCTGTGGCGTAGCCCATCTCCTTCGCCTCAGACAGCATGCGCTTTATCTCAGCGAGAGGCTTGCCGGGTACAACTGTGCTGCGCAGCCTCTCACTCACAGTCTCCACGCTGCCTGTAACGCCCTCTATTGGCCCTCCTAAATACTCAAGCTCCTCGGTGCTGAGCACCCCCACATTCAGCCACATCTTAGTCTGAGAAACTGCCGCCACCATCTCAGCGAGAAGGCGCATCTCTTCCAGGGTATAGGCACCGTAGCCGCCTGATAGAAACTCCACCTCCCAGCCGAGTCTGCGCAGAATCTCAGCTTCGGCGAGAATCCGCCAGGGAGCACGCTTTGCCCGGGAGGCGTCGGTAAGCTTTTTCCTCTGGGTGGACATGTAGCAAAAGGCGCAGCTCGCGAGGGAGCACCACCAGGACAGGAAAATCGCCCTTTCTAGAGTTACATAGCTCCCGTGGTGCTTTACAGTAAGCCTGGAGGCTTCCCCGAGCGCTTCGAGAAAGTACTCTGA
>NZ_JBPMGE010000091.1:0-6120 GCF_054014795.1 Candidatus Pyrohabitans sp.
GGAGTGCTGCACCTGGCAGAAAAGGAAATTTCACCACCACCAGTGGGAGGTGAGAGGGAGTTCGTGAAGGGAGTGGGAAAAATTAAGGAAAAGTTGATGATACTCCTGGATATAGATAAAATGATAACAAATAGAGAAATTGAGATTGCCTCTCCAGTTTAGGCATCACTGCTTCGCAGGCCCTACATCAGGAAAGCCCTCGCGCTGCCCTGTACCTGCCCGCTTTATCATCTCCTCCGGCGAGAGGAGCATTCTCACAAGATTGCGCGCATGCTCGCGAGCACGATTTCTGCAAAGCTGCACAAGTTCAGCCTCATTTTTGGCTTCGTCCTCATGGACAAATACCTCAAGTATGTGCTTGTCTGTCATGAGCTGTGCGAGCATTATCCCCTGGCTGGCGACCTGTGCGGAGGCCTTATCTTTGGGTACTGGACCTGGCATGCCCAGAGCTATGCAGGCCTCGCACCCCTCCTCCTCAATGAGAATCTTGCACGCTACCGCCAGGTCCTTAATCCCGGGCACAGTTCTGCGGACGGGCTTTATCTGCGTTGTCAGGCTTTTGATTTCGTCTATCACCTCCTTCCCCATATCAACCCGTGCAAAGGTTGTGTCAACCACTCCCACCTTAATCATTCATTACCACCACTCTTGGTATAGAACAGGAGTAACATGCCCGCTCCTATTGTAATAGTCGCGCCCCAGAAAACTGTGAGGGAGTCTAGGATTACCCAGTCGGGCTGCACAATGCTCAGGGTAACCATAACAATGCCCAGATGCGTAAGCGCTGAGCCAGTGCGCTTTTTGTAGCCAATACTGAGGAAGTGGAGTTCCTTTCCCGCCATGGTGAGGGCGAGCACGCCCGCCTGCAGAATCAGAGCGAAGGCGAGCACAACCCCAAGCGCAAGCCTGTAGTCTTTGAGGTAGAGCCCGAAGGCCAGGACGAGAAGGAGGGCCGAAAGGGGGATTAAATACCTCTCGGGTACAATGCGCTTTGGGATGCAGATGGCGAGTATCAGAATGAAGGCGACGGCGAAGGGAAAGGCGAGGCGGTCCATCTTCTGCATGAAATTGAGGTAGGCCATCGAATACATAAAGGAGGAATCAGCCCTCGACTCCATGGCGTAGTCGTATATCCCGTAGAGGGAGACCACACCCAGAGCGATGAGCGTTGCCACCGCAAGCAGTGTAAGGGACTTATCAAAACCCATGATAGGTAAGAGGAGCACAGACTTTAAATATTTAGCTGTCATATCATAAGGAATGAACTATTACGACTTCCTGTCCTTCAAGCAGGAGGCCCTGAAGTACTACCCCCCGCTGGTCTACATTGCCCTTGGTATAGGTCTTCTTGCCTCTGTCTTCTCCGCCATATACCTCTGGAAGAGGGAAGAGAGGTACGGGAAGCTCGCCTTCTATGCAGCCATCGCCCTGAGTGCTGAGCTTACCCTGCTCTATGCCCTGCTTGTGAGGTACCACCTGGGCTTGGCAAGCGTCTCTTATATCAACCCCTTTGAAGGAGGTCGCTTCAGCATCCTCATGCCCTTCTGGGTGGAAAAGGAGCGCCTCATCTTCTGGCTCTGGGTATACTCCTTTATGGTTCTCTACGCATGGAGGTACCGCGCTAAAGCCCTCGCCTCTTCTCTGAACTTTGGCTCCCTCGCCTTTCTAATTGCTATCTTCTTCACAGGCGCCGAGGAGCCTCTCCCTGAGATGAGCAGGCTGGTTGAGCAGTACCTCCTCTGGGAGCTTCATCCCTTCTCTGCACCTATCGAGCTATTCCGCTCCCTTATGGGCAAGTACTACCTGTACTCTACCTGGTACATGTGGCTCCACCCACCCATGGTGTTCATCGCCTATGCCGCCTTCACAGTCAACTTCTTTGCCTGCATGGCCATGCTAATTAAGCGGGATGAAACCTACGACAGCATAGCCTATGCATATGCGAAGTTTGGGTATGTGTTGCTCACCGTAGGTATGCTCATAGGCTATCCCTGGGCGCTTGAGGCATGGGAAGGACAGAGCTGGTGGTGGTCGCCAATAATAAGCGCCTCTTTCATGCTCTGGTTCTTCTATTCCGCCTACCTGCACACGAGGCTCTATGTCAACGATGCAAAAATGTGGCACACGACTGCTATTCTAGGAATATTGGGCTACCTGAGCGTTATATTCGCCTATCTAATAATATTCCTCTTACCAGGGGCGCACGCTTACGTATAGTACAAAAAGCTAAGAAGGAGCCTTATTCTTCTTATTTTTTGGGATCCTTACATTGAAAATACTTCCACCGCCAGGATTGTCCTCAACCCAGACTTCGCCGGAGTGGAGCTCAACTATGCGCTTCACTATGGCAAGACCCAGCCCCCTGCCTGCTGCGCCCCGCTTCTCCAGCCTCCTGAAACGGCTGAATATCTCATCCTTGTACTCATCCGGCACCCCCTCACCCCTGTCCCTTACACATATCTTCAAGCTTTCGCCTTCATCCAGGATTTCCACAGTTATTTTACTTTTCTCGGGACTGTACTTTATGGCATTTGACAGCAGATTGGAGAACACATCCTCAATGCAGGGGTTAACATTTGCGATGCTGCTTCCATCACATGTGAGCTCTACCTTCAATTCCTTCTCATCGAGCATTGGTTTGAAAGTGGATATCACCACCTTGACAATTTCACACAGGTCCTGCTCCTCCAGCTCGAGCTTCTCAACACTCTCCAGCTTGGCGAGTTTTGATGCATTTTTAATCATACTTATTAACCTCTCAGTGCTGCCGGTAATCACCATGAACTCCCGGCTTTCCTCCAGAGCAGACTGCCTTTTAAGGAGGAGTTCTTCCATACTGCTCATGATAGAAACTATATTCAAAAGGTCGTGGGCCATTATGTCTATGAAAAGGTCCTTCAGCTGATTTGAGCGTTCCAGTTCTTTTGCATACTTCTGTACCTGTTCTTCGGCAAGCTTCCGCTCAGTTATGTCGTAGACCATGTGAAAGTATATCCTTCTGCCTTCTTTTGTTTTGAAGCGGGTGGGATAAACCGCAGATTTTACCCAGCGTCCAAACTCCTCATTGAAGAGCTCCTTCTCCACTGTGCAGTGCCCCTTTTCAACCGCCTCTTCCAGGGGGCAGCCGGGATACGGCTCCTCCAATCCATGCACAACCTTTGGGCAGTAGCCTCCTATCACCTTCTCGGGTTCCACCCCCAGCTCCCGCGAAATTGCCCTATTGACGAGCAGTATGTTGTGCTCCTCATCCACAAGCATAACATAGAATGGAAGGGCGTCGAGCAGTTCCTGCAGATTTATCTTGGTAGTCATATCCAGCATGCCATCACACTTCTCCTCACGCTCATTAAAATTAATTTTAATTTCAAAGAATATAAATTTAGCGCACCCCGGGCTTTTCATATCTGTCTGTACTCAGGTGCCAGTGCTAAGAAGCCAGGGAGACCTCGTGAACCTATCACCATGGAGTGAATCAGGGTTGTGCTGGAGGCTCGGCTTTGTGCCTGCCTGATGGAGCACGTGCTTGATGTGAAGATGTCGCACAAATGCTTGTTTGGGTTTGTCGGATGTGGTGCTCATAGATATAAATTGAAGTTTTTTGGGTCAATATAAGAGCTGGAAATACCAGCCAGAGCCTTCTACAACAAAGGGAATATTTATAACCCCTGGATGCGTTGCTTTTACCATGGCGATTCATCCCATTGAATTCCGGTACGGCAGCGAAGAGATGAAGCGCATCTTCGAGGAGGAGGCAAGGCTCCAGAAGCTTCTTGACGTGGAGGCAGCCCTCGCCAGAGCTCATGCAAGGCTGGGAAATATTCCCGAGGAGGCAGCGCAGGAGATAACGCGCAGGGCGTCGACGCATTATGTAAAGCTTGAGCGCGTAAAGGAAATCGAGGCTGAGATTCGCCACGATTTAATGGCTGTGGTCAGGGCCCTGGCAGAGCAGTGCGGCGACGCGGGCAGGTATGTGCACCTGGGCGCCACCTCCTACGACATTATAGACACCGCGAATGCACTGCAGTTTAAGGAGGCCCTCGGTGTAGTTGAGAAGGACCTCTACGAGCTGGAAGGCATTCTTATTCAGCTGGCGGAGAGGCATAAGAATACAGTTGCGATAGGCAGGACCCACGGGCAGCATGCTTTACCGATAACCTACGGCTTAAAATTTGCGATATGGGCTCGCGAGGTCAGACGCCACCTTCAGCGCATCGCCGAGGCCAGGAGGCGTGTGCTCGTAGGCAAGATGAGCGGCGCCGTGGGCACAATGGCGGGCTTTGGAGAGCGTGGGATTGAGCTTCAGGAGGAGGTAATGCGCCAGCTTGGGTTGCGCGCTGCCCTGGTTTCCTCACAGGTGGTGCAGCGCGACCGCTACGCTGAGCTTCTAAGTGTGCTCGCGCTTATAGCCGCAACGCTGTACAAAATCGCAAAGGAGATTCGCAACCTCATGCGCACCGAAATCGCCGAGGTTAGTGAACCCTTCGCAGAGGATAAGCAGGTGGGCTCGAGCACGATGCCCCACAAGCGCAATCCCATAAATGCCGAGAATATCTGTGGCCTGGCGAGGGTGGTGAAGAGCAACCTCTTCGTCGCGCTGGAGAATGTAGCCCTGGAGCATGAGCGCGACCTCACAAATTCCAGTGCAGAGCGGGTGGTAATACCGGAGAGCTTCATCCTCATCGACGAGATGCTAAAGCGGGCAAAGCGCATCCTTGCAAGGCTCGAGTTGCACGAAGCAAGCATAAAGCGCAACCTTGCCCTCACGCGGGGGCTTAACCTGGCGGAGGCGGTGATGATAAGGCTCACTGAGCGGGGGATGGGCCGGCAGGAGGCGCATGAGCTTCTGCGCAGGCTGGCGGTTAAGGCGTGGAGAGAAGACAGAGCCTATGCGGAGGTCCTCAAGGAGAGCGAGCAGGTGAGGCGCTACCTGAGCGAGGGGGAGATTGAGGCTGCGCTCAAGCCCGAGAACTACATAGGTCTTGCGCCCAGGCTGGTGGAGCGGGTGCTGGAGAGGGCTAGGAAGGAGAGAGAGGCTCAGCGGTAAGGGTGCCATGAGGAAAATGAAACTCAGGTATGATCCCGAGGTTGACATTCTGTACCTGAAGAAGATAGCGGTTTGAGAAGGAAAGTTTTTATGTTTGATTAATATTTAAAAACTAGGGGGATAGGATGTCGAAATTAGGGAGAGTAAAGTGTCACGTAAGGGGTTTACCTACAAAAGAACTTGGAATAATAGATAAAATAAAACTATTAACAAATAAACTAAAGTTGGAAATTATTTTAGAAGACGAAAAAATAGTGATTGTGTCAAATAAAAGGCGACACAAAATTTATTATAAAGATATTTTAGAAATAAAATATAAAAAATTTGATAAAAAATTATTTTTAAATATCTTTGGGTATATAATTCTTGCATATATTTTTTATGTGTTTTACCTTCCTATGAATTTAATAGCAAGTATTTATACTGTATATTCAATTATAATGGACCTTCTAAAAACCAACTATGAGCATTTGACGATTCAATTGGCTAAAAAGATAATTTTTCCAATTTTAAGGATAGTTCTTCTTATTATATTAGTAATTTTAATATTTAATATGATAAAAAACATAATTAAAACCATAAAAAATAAAGGTACTATTATCATTTCTGCCAAAGACTTTCCAGAAGAAATTTATATTGGACCATTTTCAGAAGCCAAAATATGGTATTGGAAAATAAAGCAAGCAATGCCGGCTGAATCCTCTAAAAAAGGTAAATCAATATTAATATTAAGCAAGATAGTAAGTTTGAAATCAAAAATAATCACAAAACTGAAGAATTTGAAGAGATAAAGTATCCTTTAATAATAATTGAAAAAGCTCATTGATATCTACATAGCACCCATAATTTCTGAGCAAAGTTTATCTTTAGGTATTGACTGAAGGATGTCTTAGTCGGAATCACCTTCAATCATCCCCCTCAACTCCTCCAGCATCTTCTCGACATCACCCTTTGTATAGGTGAAGAAGTGCCCCTCCTGCGCTGCTTCTCCTATGGATGCGAGTCTTTCATAGTCGGGATATTCTTCCCCCTTCTCTCTGAGAAGTGCGAGCAGAGTTTTAGTGTCATCAATGGGT
>NZ_JBPMGE010000092.1:0-7755 GCF_054014795.1 Candidatus Pyrohabitans sp.
CGACAACGCCTTTCTGCATGAACTTCTCGGCTACGCTGAGGCAGGTGTTGGCATGGGCGAGTTCGGCGTGGGTTCGCGGGGTGAGGGCGATTTCTTTGTGCACCGCAGGCTGGCGCAGATTATCGGCTCAACCCCTGCTGTGGTGGATGCGCGCCAGCAGGACGATGCGGGCGTTGTTGAGGGCGAGGCTGGTTACATTGCAGTTGCCGTGGATGGAATGCACTCGCGTCTGAGCGAGTTTCCCTTCCTCGCTGGTTTCCACGCTGCTCGCGCAGCGCTGCGCGACGTCTGTGTAATGGGGGCAAAGCCCAGAGCGCTCATAAGCGACCTGCACCTGGCGGATGACGGCGATATTGGCAAGCTCTTCGACTTCACCTCCGGCATAGCCTGCGTGGGGGAGCTTTGCTCAGCCCCGCTCATCGCCGGGAGCACACTGCGTGTGGGCGGCGACATGGTGTTCGGCTCCCGCCTCGTTGCCAGCGTCGCCGCAGTGGGAACCTCCCCCGAGCTTCCCAAGGCACGGAAGCACGCCGAGGAGGGCGATGTTATCCTGCTCACCGAGGGTAAGGGCGGAGGCACTATTACAACCATAGCGGTCTACCACCAGCGCTACGACGTGGTCACTGAGACGCTGAATGTGGAGTTCATGCTCGCCTGTGAGGCGCTGATGGAGCAGGGCATGCTGGGCGAGGTACATGCGATGAGCGATGTTACAAACGGCGGAGTGCGCGGCGATGCCTGGGAAATCTCACGCACCGCCGGCAAGAAGCTGGTGCTGTACGAAGATGAGCTGTACCGCTCAATCAACCCCAGGGTTCTTGAGATGCTCAATGAGCTTGAGATTGACCCCCTTGGGGTAAGCACAGATTCGCTGATGCTCATCCTCCCCGGTGAGAGCGCTTCCCGGGCTAAGGAGGCGCTTCGCGGTGTGGCAAAAGTTTATGAGGTAGGAAGGGTAGAAGTAGGCAGAGGCGTATACCTCGCTGGCAGAGAAGGCGAGCGTGAGCTCAAAACCAAGTTCAGGGAGGCAGCGTACACAAAGGTTAAGAAGATAATCGGCGAGGGTGCGCCCCAGGAGATGGAAGAGATGAGGCGCAGAATAGCGCAGGCCGCTGCAAGGGCGGCTGAGAAGAAGATTGCGGTTAAGAGGTTCATACTCAGGAGGGATTGAAGTGGCTAGGATGAAAGGCACCGTGAAGGTGAAGCGTGGCCTGGCGCAGATGCTCAAAGGTGGAGTTATCATGGACGTCACCAATGCAGAGCAGGCGGGCATCGCAGAGGATGCCGGTGCAGTGGCTGTGATGGCACTGGAGAGGGTTCCGGCTGATATACGTGCCGCAGGCGGCGTGGCGAGAATGGCTGACCCCGCGAAGATCAAGGAGATTATGGAGGCTGTGAGCATACCTGTGATGGCGAAGGTGAGGATAGGCCACTTCGCCGAGGCGCAGATACTCGAGGCCATGGGTGTTGATTTTATAGATGAGAGCGAGGTTCTCACGCCTGCGGACGAGCACAACCACATTGACAAGCACAGGTTTAAGGTGCCCTTTGTGTGCGGCGCGCGCAGCCTGGGCGAGGCTCTGCGCAGGATTTCTGAGGGTGCCGCCATGATTCGAACCAAAGGCGAGGCGGGCAGCGGAAACATCGTCGAAGCAGTGCGCCACATGCGCCTGGTTACGGGTGAGATTCGCCGCCTGCGCAGCATGCGGGAGGACGAGCTGTACTACGCGGCGAAGGAGCTTCAGGCATCCATCGACCTGGTGAGGGAGGTGGCCAAGCTGGGACGCCTGCCTGTGGTGAACTTCGCAGCTGGCGGCATAGCCACGCCGGCAGATGCCTCGCTGATGATGCAGCTTGGTGCGGATGGCATATTCGTGGGCTCTGGCATATTCAAGTCCTCTGACCCGGAGGCGAGGGCAAAGGCTATAGTGGAGGCGACCACCCACTATACCGACTTTGAGCTGCTCGCCGAGATTTCCAGGGGAATAGGTGAGGCCATGAAGGGCCTTGACATACACCAGCTGAAGCCAGAGGAGCTTCTTCAAACGCGCGGTGTGTAGGCGGTTGGATGAAGCGCGCAGCCCTGGAGATGCTGGTAGCCGGTATTGCCATTGGCCTTGCTCTGGGCTACTTTGCGGCTGGAATGCTTGGGCAGGAGGAGGCTTCTCAGTCAGCGGCGCTCAACGCCCAGCAGGCTGGTGAGAGGACCCTTGCCTATGTGGATAAGAACTTCCTCAAACCGAAAGGAGTGGAGGGCAGGCTGCTCAACACAACGCCCTACGGAAGCTATCTGTACCGCGTGGATATCCAGGTTACCGGCGCAGGCAGGGTGCTCGACTCACCCACTGTCTATGTAACCAGGGATGGTGAGATTCTTGTGCTGCAGCAGCTCAACATGTCCCAGCCCATAAAGGAGCCCGGACCACAGCGGGTGGCGGTGAGCGAGGATGACGACCCTGCTATTGGTCCAGGGAATGCGCCCATTGTAATTATCGAGTTCTCAGATTACCAGTGTCCCTTCTGCAGAAAGTTTAGAATGGAGACGCTGGACAGGCTCCTCAATGCCTATGAGGGCAGGGTGCGATTCGTCTACCGCGACTTCCCGCTGGAGAATATCCACGCCTTTGCGCTCAAGGCTGCTGAAGCAGCAAACTGCGCCGGCGAACAGGGGAAGTACTTCGAGTACCATGACCTGCTGTTTGAGAAGCAGAGCGACTGGTCTGCGCGGGGCGAAGCCGCCTTTTTCGAGTATGCGCAGCAGCTTTCCCTCAATGTGGACAGCTTTAAAGCCTGCCTTGCCTCAGGGAAGTATGAGGAGGAGGTCAGAAAGGACCTGCAGGATGGAATAAATGCTGGCGTCACAGGCACGCCCGCATTCTTCATAAACGGCATACCTCTGAAGGGGGCGCAGTCCTTCGAGGCGTTTAAGGCGATAATAGATGCCGAGCTTGCGGGGCAGGAGGCTGAGCCATGAAGATGGGTGTGCTTGCACTTCAGGGTGATGTTGCAGAGCACCTCGCCGCCATGAAGCGGGCGCTTCGCAGAAAAGGCGAGGTCATCGCCGTGAAGAAGGCGGAGCAGATAGATGAGCTGGACGGCCTTGTTATCCCCGGCGGGGAGAGCACCACCATAGGCAAGCTCATGCAGAAGTATGGCATCGACAGGGCGATAAAGGCCAAGCCCGAGCTGGCGATCTTCGGGACCTGTGCGGGAGCTATTCTGCTTGCCAGAGAGATTGAAGGATATGAGCAGTTTTCTTTGAGGCTAATGGACATAGCAGTTGCGAGAAATGCCTTCGGGAGACAGCGGGAGAGCTTTGAGGAGAGGCTGGTTATACCTCCGCTTGGGGAAAGGCCCTTCCATGCGGTTTTCATACGCGCGCCTGTTATCACCCGCGCAGGGCCCGGGGTAGAGGTGCTCGCCCGTGTGGGTGAGGCCATAGTGCTCGCCCGGCAGGGGCGCTACCTTGCCTGCGCCTTCCATCCAGAGCTTACCAGAGATTCAAGGCTGCACCGCTACTTTATGGAGCTGGCGCAGAAATAATCCATATTATGGGCGTTTCATTTAAACCAGTATGGTTTGATTCTCTAGGTGCCAAAAGCTCCTGCACACTTGTCAAAACCCCAGATATCTCTGTATTAATAGACCCTGGAATAGCAGTAATGCATCCGGGTTTCCCGGCAGGCGAGGAGGAAAAGATACGGTGGGCGCAGGAGGGGAGGAGAGCAATAAAAAGGGCGGTGAACGAAGCCCGGGTTGTTGTAATCTCCCACTATCATTATGACCATTATTTTCCGGATGACATGAAGGTGTATGAGAATAAACTCCTCCTAGCGAAGAATCCGAATGAGTACATAAACGACTCCCAGCGCAGGAGGGCTGAGAGTTTTTACTCCAGGGTGTGTGAACATTTTGGCGGTGTGGAACTCAGCGCTTTTTTGAGGTCGCCAGAGGCGAGAGAGTATGCCGACCCCCTGGAAGAGCTGCCCAGAGCCATGCACAGGGACTTCGGAAGTTACAGCCAGAGGAGGAGGCAGCTGCTAAAGCAGGGCATGAGCTTGCTGAAGCGCAGGAGAGATAAATGGAGCAGTACCCCGGGGATACAGGAGCTAAAATTCAGCGCCCTTGAGGTGAGGTATCCCGAGGGCAGGGAGATGCGCTTCGGAGACACCAGGCTGAGGTTCACCAGACCCCTTTTTCATGGGATTGAATTCTCCAGACTGGGCTGGGTATTTGCAACCGTAGTGGAGCATGGAGGTGAAAAGTTTATACATTCGAGTGATGTGAATGGCCCCATAATAGAGGATTATGCAGAATGGCTGATCAGGGAAAACCCTGACATACTGGTTCTGGACGGACCGATGACCTATATGCTGGGCTACATGCTGAACAGGATCAACCTGAACAGAGCAATAGAAAACGTTTTGAGGATAATTAGAGAAAGCGATACAGAGCTTATTATTTACGACCACCATTTACCGAGAGATGCTAGATTTAAACAGAACACACAAAAAATCTGGGACGCCGCAGAAAAATATGATAAAAGGATACTCACTGCCGCGGAATTCCTGGGGATAACTCCTAGGGTTCTCGAGGCGACAGCATAGATACGCTGCGCCCCACCTCCCTGAATTTATTGGTGCCAGACTTAGGCAACCTTTAAATATCGCAAACACATACCCATGCCTTGACGCTGTCGCAGGGCAGAGTGCGGTTTCTGACAGGTGATGAGATGCGCAATAGGTGGAAGAACAACTTCAGCGAGTGGTACAACGAGATTATTGAGAAGGCTGAAATTCTGGATGTGCGCTACCCTGTTAAAGGCGTGTACGTGTGGTACCCCTTCGGCTTTAAGATACGCAGGCGCGTGGTTGAGCTTATACGGAGCATCCTCGACGCCAAAGGGCATGAGGAGGCGCTGTTTCCCCTGCTCATTCCTGAGCACGAGTTCGCCAAGGAGGCAAAGCACATCGCCGGCTTTGAGGATGAGGTTTACTGGGTGACCCACGGCGGGCTCACTGAACTCAAGGTAAAGCTGGCGCTGCGTCCAACGAGCGAGACAGCAATCTATCCCATCTTTGCCCTCTGGATAAGAAGCCATGCCGACATGCCTGTGAAGATTTACCAGGTGGTAAATACCTTCCGCTATGAGACAAAGCACACCCGGCCGCTGATAAGGCTCAGGGAGATAACCACCTTCAAGGAGGCGCACACTGCACATGCAAGTGCCGCCGAAGCAGAGGCGCAGGTGCAGGAGGCAATTGCCTGCTACAGGAGCTTTTTCGACACTCTGGGAATACCCTATATCATCTCCCGGCGCCCCGACTGGGACAAATTCCCGGGCGCAGAGTACACCATGGCCTTCGACACCATATTTCCTGACGGAAGAACACTGCAGATAGGCACTGTGCACAACCTGGGGCAGAACTTCGCCCGCACCTTTGAGATTACCTTTGAGAACACCAGGGGAGAGCAGGAGTACGCCTACCAGACGTGCTACGGCATGAGCGACCGCGTGATTGCTGCCCTTCTTGCCATCCACGGCGACGACTCGGGTTTGTGCCTCATGCCGGAGGTGGCCCCTATTCAGGTTGTGGTGGTGCCCATCTGGTTCAAGGATAAGAAGGAGCTCGTTGACCGCGAGGTGGAGAAGCTCAGGGAAGAGCTTCAGGATTTCAGGGTGCATGTCGACGCCCGCGATATTCGCCCTGGAAGCAAGTACTACGACTGGGAGATTCGGGGTGTGCCCCTGCGCATAGAGCTGGGCCCCAGGGATATTGAGGCTGGTGCAGTTACCCTGGTTCGCCGGGACACGGGCGAGCGCTTCTCTGTGCCCAGGGCGGAGGTTGAAGAGCGCGTGCGCGAGGCACTGGCGAAGATATCCTCCAGTATGAAGGAGCGCGCATGGCGTGAGATGGAGGACAGGATTCACACCGCCTCCAGCATAGAGGAGATTAAAAAGGTGGCTTTGCAGGGCGGAGTGGTTAAGACCACATGGTGCGGGCGCGAGGCATGCGGAAAGAGCATGGAGGACAGCGCTGATGTGGACATCCTGGGCATCCTCGATGAAGCTGCACAGGGCACCTGCGCTGGCTGCGATGAGAGGGCGGAGAAGGTTATAATCATGGGCAGGAGCTACTGAATGTCTCCTGACGAATTCCACAAGCTGGTAGTAAGGCGTTTTCTGCCCAGCCTCACTTTACAGCCTCATAGACGAGGTACACCCCGAAGAGGGTTATACCCAGGAATACTGCACTCAGCAGCAGCGCAAAAAGGCTGAATCCGCCACCCATCATCCCGCCCATGGCCATGCCCCCGAAGCCCATCCCTCCCGAGGAAAGTCCCAGCAGGCCGACCACCGTCAGAATGATCCCGGCCACAAGCTTGTCGTTTCTTTCTGCCATAACATTCACCTCCTGTCCAGCTCTTTGAGGAAGAGTATCAGGTCATTCAGGTCACTCTCACTCATTTTCCATCTGGGCATGCACGGGTCGAGCTCCTCTCCAGCGGGGTTTATGCCCTCTGTTATTGCCCTCTTTACTGTACTCTCATTGTAGGGCTCATGTTCCTCACCGCCGTGCTCCATCTCTTCGGTGAGTGCACTGTACCTTATGTCTGCCGGAACCTCTGAGCACATCATCACAGCCCTGCCGCCCCTGCCGTCTTCACCATGGCAGGAGACGCAGCTGCCCCCATGCGTGTACAGCCACATCGGTCCGGCGGACCCTGGCACAATCTGCTCTCCACGCTCATCGATACCCGTGTAGTATATCATCTCCCCGTTGGAGGAGTACTGCATCTGCGGGGGCTGTGCACCCTGATAGGGGGTGCCCATCATCCCACCAGGGGAGGGACTCCTGTAGTAGTTGTAGATACCCACTGCAAGGAAGAGCAGCACAACGGCTATGATAACGGCGATACCCCTCTTCATCCTCCAGTCACCTCCAAAGCCTAATACCCCCTCTCTGAATCATCTCGGCGCAGGGGCTTATAAACTTTTGTCAAGAAATAACCTTTATATGCATCTCCGCTCAAAGAATACCTGCGGGAGAGGCGTGAATGAGGGTTAAAATTTCCTTCACGGGCAGGGGCTTTGTGCCTTTCAACTACAACCACTACCTTGCGGGTGTCCTGTACAGGGCCTTTAAAGAGGCTGACCTGGAGCTTGCCTATTCCATACACACCTCAAAGAGCATAAAGCACTTCACCTTTTCTGACCTCAAGGGAGGCAGAGCTGTGAGGAGGGGGCTGATTTTTGAAAGGGGCGGATACTTTCTGCTCTCCTCCCCGAGGCACAAGGTGCTTACCGCGGCGGTGGAGGGCCTTCTGGATGAGGGCGTGCTCCAGATAGGCTCTGAGAGGTTCCAGCTGCAGGCGATGGAGGTGCTTCCGCAGCCAGATTTCAGCCCGCCTCTGAGGCTCCGCACCCTTTCGCCGATAAATGTTACCACCATGATCGACACCCCCTCCGGCCCAAAGCCCTGGGACCTGAACCCCTCCCAGCCCAAGTTTTATGAGAACCTGCGCAGGAACCTTGTGAAGAAGTATGAGCTATTCCATGGCAGGCCTCCCGCTGATGCCGAGGTTGAGCTCAGCCCGCCCACCTTCACAAAACAGCGCCGCATACGCATAAGGGACACCTTCCACCGCTGCTACATTATGGACTTCGAGGCCAGAGGCTCTAAGGAGCTCCTTGAAATGGGCTATGAGGCAGGATTCGGCGAGAAGAACAGCATGGGTTTCGGCATGGTGGAG